>CACYDN010000203.1 GCA_902773185.1 uncultured Lachnospiraceae bacterium
CTCTTCTTCCTCTTTCTTTCTGTTTTCTTCTTCTATTCTGAGACGCTCTTCTTCCTCAGCCTTCTGACGCTCTTCTTCCTCTTTCTTCAGGCGCTCTTCCTCAGCCTTCTTATCGTTTTCAGTCTGTACGACAGGTTCCGGCTGAACTTCCGGTTTCGGCTGTTCGGTTTTAGGCTGCACGACAGGGTTCGTCCCTTTATTAGCATTCTCGTCTACCTTTTCTTCGTTATTTTCTTTATGAGCCTCGCCTTTTTCTTCTGCCTTTTCCTCTTCCTTATTATCGTTGAGCTTTATCTCGTCTTCTTTCTTTTCGTTTTCGGCCTTCTCGTCGTCTTTCTTTTCGTTTTCGTTCTTCTCGTCATCTTTCTTTTCGTTTTCGTCCTTCTTTTCGTCTTTATTCTCGCCGTCTTTTATCTCTTCATCTTTCTTCTCGTCATTGGCCTTTTCGTCATTGGCCTTTTCGTCATTGGCCTTTACGTCATCTTCCTTCTTGTCATCTTTGTTATCTTCGTCTTTATTGTCTTTATCTTCGTCTTTTTGATTTTCGTCCTTCTTTTCGTTATCTTTGTCGGCCTCTTCTTCACCTTTCTTTTCGTTCAGGATCTGTTCGACTTCTTTCTCTCCGACCTTCTCATTCTCTTTATTATCCTCATTGGCCACATTTTCTCCGTCCTTCTTGCCGGCAGCTGCGAGATGCTCCGCTTCTTCCTTTTCCTTTCTGATGGCTTCGGCATTGCGATTCTTTTGTTCCTCCATCGCAATTCTGGCCGCAGCTTCCTCAGCCTCCTTCCTTTCCTTCTCGAGGCGCTCCTTTTCCTCCGGTGTTTCATCCTTCTGAGGAGCCGGAACACTATCTGCAGCCGGCTTCGGCATTTTTTCCAGCCACGCCCTTTGATTTTCCTTCAGCTGATAATAAACAAGACAGAACTCCGCATATGCATCTGCAATCATTTGAATACATTTGAAGTTATTCTCCGCCATCCGAAGATTGTTTTCCATCAATTTCCGATTCGGATCACTAGCCGGAATTTGTTCAAGATATTTCTTTTGATTCTCCAAATTTTTTTGCGCCAAATTCACAAGAGTGGTTGCTTCCTCCTGCAGATACGGAATCCGCTCATTGAAATAAAACACCTTATTCGCTTCATCATATCTGAAGAGCTTCCATCCGTCACTCACGGCACTCGTTAAAAACTTCTGAGTTGCGGAGATTACATTCAGATACCCTTCCATGGCGACCTGAATAACACCCTTCTGCTGGGGCACATTCGGCTGGCTCATATTTGTTGTATTATTGTTTCCTGTATTGCCGGATACCGTGTTGGTTACCGGGGTAGTATTTGTTGTTGTGGTCGTAGTAGTTGTTGCGGTTGTAGTAGTTGTTGCGGTTCCCACAGGAGCACCTTGTACACCTGCGTTCTGTACCGGCGGATTCGGTACGTTTGTTGTACTTGTCGTACTTACCGGCGGTACACTGCCCGGCTGCGGTACAGGAGTTGTGCTTATCGGCTGCGAAGTTGTTGTCGTAGCTACGCCCGGCTGTGCTGTTGCCGTTGTTGTCGTACTTGTCTGCTGCACCGTTGTCGGTGTTGTACTAACCGGTTGTGTCGTACTTGTCGTTGACACAGTTGTTGTACTTATCGGCTGAGCCGTACCTAACGGTTGCACAGTTGTGCTTACCGTTGCTACATTTGCCATATTCGGATTATTCAGGTTATTCTGAACGGGATTTGCAGCCTGATTGATCACTTCCTCCGGCTGATTCGGCACAAAATGCTTTCTGATTCCCGGAAGAATAGTTTTCTCGTCCTGTTTTTTCAGCTCTTCACCCAGAGTATTCATATAAGCGGAATTAAAAGTTCCAAATCCATTTAAAAACGCACCCGAAATATTTATACTAAAATCACGATAACGATCTACCACCGCCTCCTGCGTACGGCCAGCCCTAACATTCAGTTTCTCCGGATCTAACGACGGCATGGTCAGAGCCAGATTCACAGCCTCATTAAACTGAGGATTTTCCTCACATAGTCTTAACGTATTTCCAACGGACTTATCGTTGGCAAATTCCATGATATTCTCTGCAAAACGGGCAATCACAGACGGAAAATAAACGTTAATATTCTTGTGCGACTCATATCTGCTGCTACTCATTTCTTTCGGGTTGATCTTATTGGACATACCGACCAGTAAGCTGAGTCCATCAATCATATCCTGATCATTCTTCAGATAACCCTTCAGCGGATAAACATCCGACCGTATTTCTGTGGTAATGGCATTTTCCGGCGCATTGATTTTCTGCAGGAACTGCTCGTATTGCTGTGTGATATCATTAAGCACCGCTACCTTTAGCGGATCATATTTTCCGAGATAGCTATAGAGCGCATGGAACGCTTCATAGGCCTTCTGGATTCGGAAAGCCAAAACCGCTCCGGGCTTACTCCAAAGATATTCCCGATCCTGGTTCTTTATCTCCTCCGGCTTCTGCTCGTAATATCCGATTTCCCGCTTAAAATCCCTGACAAGCTCCAGCTTTTGTTTCATCAGCTTGCTGGTGTGAACCGCCTGTTCCATATCCTGTTCGGAAATACCCTGCGGGCGGACAGGTTTTTGGAAATTTTCACCCAAAAGTTCTTTTTTCCGTCGCTCCAGAAGCTCCTGCGTTTCTTTTTTTCTATTCTTTGCACGGTCATAAAGTGCTTTATAATCCACACGCAACGGCATATAAGCGGATTCATTGATCAAAAGACCGTTCTTTAGCGGATTCCGCTGTATTCTGTCATATTCCGTGTCTTCTTTTCCGCCCACAAGACAAATGCGGAAACCATTCTTCTCAAAATGAGACTTGCTGGCATTTGCTTCGTTAAATTCCGGTGCCGGGGATTTTTCCCATTCACCATTCTGCTTCACCGAAAGATAATTGCTCGGCACATTCAGAAGATTCTTTCCATCTTTATCCAGCTCAATATCGGACATCCAAACAAGACGGAAGTCAGCGGCCGAGCCATACGCGTTATTCGCTCCGTTAAATACCTCCGCAATCTTGTCTTTCAAATTCAATCTTTCATAGGTGTTATATAAGGAGTTATATACATAGATATCATCTCCCTCCATACCATAGATGGAATAATAATGAGAGCCATCCGTAAACGAGAGGGTCGTCCTCTCATCCTCCAGAACCTGGCGGATTTTCTTTTTTGCTTCCTCTGCTGCTTTTGTAAGATAAGCCTCCCTGTCAGGTTCTTCACCAATTCCCAAATACTGCTCCGCACGGGAAGGCTGTGTAATCTCAAAGGATCTCATCATGCGGTTCGGGGCAAATGCAAGCGCAGCATCGGCCATTTCCATGATTTCCATGGCGTCATCCTTACTGAAGCCTTCATTCAGTTTTCTTTCCCGTCTTTCGCCCGGTTCATAATCAGACCTGAAGGAACGGATATCCTCCTGGCTCACCTGGATTCCTTTGGTTCTCAGCATATACTCCATACCACAGGACCAACAGCCATTATAAGAGCTCTGTGCCTTCTCCATCCCAACATCAAGCCAAATCTGATCACCTGCTCCTTTATTCAGCTTTACCGGTTCTTCATAACGTACTGCCTTGGAAAGCTCTTTTGCCTTTTCGAGCGTGTGCATCCTTCTCAGAAGTACTGCCTTTGTCTGAATGGTCATGTGCTCCTGATTTTGGAAATAGTATTTTTTCAATTCTTCCGAATTTCCGCAGTTTTTGATCTCTGCGGGAATTGTTCTCTCATAATGCGTATCATACTCCCAGAATTTGGGAACATCATCGGTGTCCAAAATTGCAAGAAAATATTCCATTCTCTTTTCATCGGTGTCAAGCGTATTCAGATCCTTCAAAACCTGGTCCGGATTAAAACTCTTATTGCAAAGCCGTGTCTGATTAATTAGCGACACCAATTCCCAGATTTCACTCTTATATACCTTGATCGGCATAGGTTCTCCTGCTTTATGGCTGCGTACTCTCTGATAAGCGGCCATTCTTTCCCGGATATCCCCGGCCAGAAATGTATTTGTATTTGCCGGTTCATTTTTTCTGATGTCAGCCATCTGTTTCAGCCGGGCATATTTTGCCAAATTCTGCAGATTATCCTGCATGGCAGCCCTGCAGCCTTCGATCAGGATTCTTGCCTTCTCAAGCTCCTCAGAAGGGTTCTGGACATCCGCTGCACCAAAAAGTGCGGTCTGAAATACCTGAATCTTCTGATATTCGTCCCAGACCTGCATATTCTTCATGATTTCACTTGCCGCTCCGGTAGTATCATTCTGCAGAAGAACAAAGAGCGCATTGACAATCGGATTAATATTCGCATTCGGTACAGTCAAAGGCAGCTGCAGTCTGTTCGCCGCAAACGCACGAAAATCTTCGAAGCTCATTTCTTCTCCAAAAATCTTCTTTCCCTGCTTACTCGGTATCACATATACCTCACCAAGATTCCTGATTGTCTCATTCATCTTGTCAAGCGGCTTCTTTGCCGAAATCACTTGGGTTGTCAGCTCATCATAGGAAAGATTCACCAAATTATTATAATCTTCCGTCGGAGACTGTTCGTATTGAGCTTTTACCTGCGCGTTTGCCTGTTCGATTGTATTTAAAACCGTATTTTTATCTGCCATTGTCCCTTCCTCCTCGAGGCTATTTGAACTATTTCTAAAATCATTTTTCCGATCATAGCTATAGGCACTACAACCAGAATACCATATTCATTGTTTATTCGGAAGTTTATACTATCGTGGATAACAAAAGCGCAACAAAGCCGGGCAGCACCGGGATTTGAGCTGACAAGATAGAAAATCAGACAAGCAAAAAGAGAAACTCATAACAGAAATTCGTACACTACCCCAGCATGTCCCGGATCAGGGATATACCGGAGAGAAGCTGCAGAATACCAAGCAGAAGATAAACGCCGCAAAGCAGCATTCCTTTCTTTTTTTCTTCCGGACTGCTTTCTTCTAACATGCCCGACTTTTCTCCGGCCGGCTGCACCGGATGGATTCCCCCTTCTAAGCAGTCCGAAGAAAGAAGCATGAGCATCATTCCGCTGACAAAGAGCGTCCTCTCCCCGGAAGCATAGATGCTCGGCGATGCCACCATGATTGCAGCAGAAGCCAGCGCTGCGAGGAAGAGAAAGATTCCCCGGATATTCCCATACAGAGAAAGTGTATTCTCTCCCGAAGCAGCTGTTCCGCTTCCGGAAAGCTTCTTAGATTTCCATTCCGATGAACCGCTGATGATCAGAAGCACCAGCGTATAAGCCAGGGCGAAAAGCCAGAACAGCAAAACGCATTTCTCTCTACTGCTGAGGGCGGAAAAGCTGGGCACAGGATCAATAAGCCCGTCCATATCCAGTCCGTCCAGTCCCACATCTGTAAACCCTTTGCCCAAAAAGGCAGCGACGCAGGCCAAAACGGAAAAGACGGTCAGAATAGCGGCATGAACCGGTTTCTTTGCGGAAACCATCCTTTTTCCGAGAATGAACCAAAGAAGGATCATGGCAAACCGGAGACCGTGTGTAAAGGAATGCGCCACAAACTGAACCATGAGAAACAGCTTTCCCGTCAGGTTCAGGTTCTCATAGCCGGGGAGCCACTGAAGCTCCTTCGCTTCGCGTTTCTCGGTAAAGGGTGCACCGATCAGAAGGCCAACTGCCACAATGATCAGGAGAAGGCTCACGATGAGCCAGGGGTCCATTCGTTTTACCTGAGATCCGGCCGAATTCGCCCCCGCCGAAGAATTTGATGAACCGACATCCCCACCTTGAGAGCGCGCCGAAGTATCCCGGTAATTCTTTATCACCAGAAGAAACAGAAACGCCAGAAGACACAGCGCCACCTGCTCCTGGCAGAGCGCCGCATAGACACCACAGATAGTAGACAAACACCGGAGCGCAGGATGAATCCGCTTCCCCCGATAGACTGATAAAAGAACGGGATACATAAAGATGAGAGCCGCCGTAAAGGGCCAGAGATAGTTGACCGAACCGGAGATCCAGAGGCAGGAATAGCCTATGACCCCGGTTCCGATGATCAGGAAGGAAAACAGGGCAATTCCGATGCAACCAAAGAGCCGGAGAAAAGTATCTTCGCCGGGCTTCGTTTGTCCGTTTCCCGATGCAAAAGAGGAAGCCGGCGCCTTAGCCGCGACATACCGAAGAAGATAAACGATCCGCGAAAAAAAGAAGGAAAAGGCTGCGATCACAAGTCCGTTCAGAATGCGCCATACCCAGATGGAAAAATGAAATACGACCCAGAGACTTGCCGTTGCGGAAAGCCGTCCGTTCATCGTTTTCGTCAGATAGGTAAAGAAATCAAAAAAACGGGGACGCGCCGCGATCTCCCCCAGGAAGATGGCATCGTCTCCGTCCGAATAATGAATGAAACAGCTTACCAGGAATCCGGCCGCAAAAACAAGAGCTATGATCAAAAGTTCCCCCTTCACGAGCCTTCTATCGTCCTTCATGAACCGATTTCCCCCATCGTCATGTTGCCTTGCAGCCGCCTAGATTTTTGAACTGCAGCCAAGTTTAAAAATATGGATTCCCGGATTTTTCCTTCCCGATTGACGTCACCGGGCCATGTCCGGGGAATACCTTCGTATCCGCCGGCAGGGTAAAGAGCCGCTCCCGGATGGAACTAAGAAGCGTGCCTTCATCGCCGGTTGGGAGATCCGCACGGCCGATTCCGAAATAAAACAGCGTATCGCCGACAAAACAGATTCCTTCGTTTTCAAAGTAGAAACACATGCCGCCGGCCGTGTGCCCCGGTGTAAATATACAGGTGATTTCCGCACCGAGAAACGAAAGCTTGTCTCCGTCCGTTACCGTATGGTCCGCGGATGCGGTGATCTCGCCCAGCCCGAAAAGTCTGGCACCGTTCAAAAGCGGATTCCCCAGCATCGGCTGATCGATGGCGCTGATATATACCGGTACATCCGGATAAAGCTTTTTCATTTCCGTAACCGCACCGATATGATCAAAGTGACCGTGCGTCAGGAGGATGGCCCGGAGCGTCAGCCCCTCTTCCGTAAGAAATGACCGAAAGCGCTCTGCCTCCCCCTCACAATCGATCAGAATGGCCTCGCGGCTTTCCGGTGCGATCACAAAATAGCAGTTGGTTCCCACCGGGCCGCAGGTCATACTCTTTATGCGGAGTTCTATCGATTTTACCTTACTCTCTTCACTCAAATGACATTACCCCTGCGTTCTTTCTATATCTATAATACTCTCGATTGCCATGATCTTCGTGGTCAGCCGGCTGAGTTCCTCCTTGGAATGGATGCCGAACTGAATCGTAATGGTCGCCTTTCCCTGTTTGGAGGTTCGGACGTTCATGGCCTTGATAGGGATCATTTCCTCATTGAATACCTTGGAAATATCAAACAGAACACCCTGCCTGTCTGATGAATAGATGTTGATTTCCGTGGTATAGCTGTTTTCCTCACTGCCGTCCGCGGCAACCCATTCCGCCTCAATGAGACGTTCCCGATCTGCCTCTTCCATGCAGAGGATATTCTCACAGTCCGTTCTGTGGATGGAGATGCCCCGCCCACGGGTCACATAGCCGACGATTTCGTCCCCGGGTACCGGTGTACAGCATCTCGAGAAACGCACCGCCACATCATGGATGCCACGCACCTTGATGCCACCCTTCGGCAGCGTAAATTCCTTCCGCCGGTCCTTCAGTTCCTCCAGAACATCCGCATCGGTCTTTTCTTTTTCCAGATCTCTCTCCCGCTCCTCGAGAAGACGGTTGGCAATCTGACCTTCCTTCAACCCTCCGTGGCCGATTGCGGCCATCAGAGAATCCCAGTCGGCAAAATTATAACGCTTCAGGATCCGCGCTTCCATCTCCGGTGTCAAAAGCTCGGCAAGCGGGATTCCCTTTGTCTTACAATATTCGTCCAGCTGATTCTTGCCCTTCGCAATGTTGTCCGTCTTAAACTCCTGCCGGAACCACTGGTTGATCTTCTGTTTTGCCTGGGCACTCTTCACGATCTTGAGCCAGTCCATACTGGGGCCCTTGGAGTTACCGCTGGTCACGATTTCCACACGGTCACCGCTATGCAGCGTATAGTCGATGGGCACCTGCCGACCGTTGACACGAGCACCGACCATCCGGTTTCCTACAGCCGAGTGGATATAATAAGCAAAATCGATGGGCGTAGAGCCCTTCGGCATGGCCTTTACATCGCCCGCCGGCGTGAAGCAGTACACCTGATCCTGGAACATATCCAGATCGGTCTTGACCGCCGACATAAACTCGCGGTTATCCTCCGTATCGTTCTGCCACTCGAGGATCTCTCGAAGCCAGTTCAGCTTCTCTTCTTCACGGCTGACGGATTTCGAGCCATCCTCCTTGTACTTCCAGTGCGCAGCGATACCGTATTCCGCGGTACGGTGCATCTCAAAGGTACGGATCTGAATCTCGAAGGGCCGTCCCTCATGGCCGATCAGCGTGGTATGGAGCGACTGATACATATTGCTCTTCGGCATGGCAATGTAATCCTTGAACCGCCCCGGAATCGGCTTATATTTTTCATGAATGATACCGAGTGCGGCATAGCAGTCCCGCACGGTCTCCACCTTGATCCGGAGGGCAAAAACATCGTAAATCTGGTCCAGCGTTTTGCCCTGGGTCTTCATCTTCTTATAGATACTGAATATATGCTTGACGCGGCCGTCGATTTCCGCCTCGATGCCCGCCTCTTTGATAAAACCGCGAACCTCATCCACCATCACCTGGATGAAATCCTCCCGCTCGGAAATCCGCTCATTGATCTTCTGCTGCAGCTCTGCATAGATATCCGGATAGAGATACTGCATGCAAAGGTCATCCATCTCGACCTGAATTTTGGAGATACCGAGCCGGTGCGCAATCGGCGCGTAGATATCCATGGTCTCTCTGGACTTTTCAATCTGCTTGGCCGCCGACTGATACTGCAGCGTCCGAAGATTATGCAGGCGGTCCGCCAACTTAATGATGATCACGCGGATATCCTTCGCCATGGCAAGGAACATTTTCCGGAGGTTCTCTGCCTGAATTTCAATTTTATCCATGGACAGATTGAGTTGTGTCAGCTTGGTAACTCCGTCCACGAGAAGCGCGATTTCCGGCGAAAATTCCTTCTCCAGCTCCTCCCGGGTGACGACCGTATCTTCGATCACATCGTGCAGAAGACCCGCAATGATGGTCTCCTTATCCATTTCCAGCTCTGCCAGGATAATGGAAACGCAGAGCGGATGCATGATGTAGGGCTCGCCCGACTTCCGCTTCTGTCCCTCGTGCGCTTTATCTGCCAGTTTGTAGGCTTTTTCCAGCATGCTGAAATCATCCGACGGATGATATTCCTTCATCCTGCGGATCAGTTCGGCATATATTTCCTCCGGGGGCGTAAAATCCTTCGGTGTGGCCAGTTCTCCTGTGCGCGCACTGAGACTCACCACATTCCGGATGGGTTGCCGCTCTTCTTCAGCTATATTTTTCATCTCGTCCATACGTACGCGCTCCTTTCTTTCGTCTTCGACAGTACATGGTCTGAAAATAATCTTTCATTCGTGTATCGGTTCTGCTTTTCCCAGTATAACGTTCGAAAAATAACTGGACTAATGCGACGAATGCTTGCCCGAGAGTGCAGTGACAAAAACGTAGCTGTAGTGGGCTACA
>CACYDN010000204.1 GCA_902773185.1 uncultured Lachnospiraceae bacterium
CGAAGGTCCGTGGCAGCAAGTCTGGCACCGACATAATTATGTACACCGGTGATGATGGCGGAATTTCCTTCCACGCGGATTTTTCCGCCCATGCGGACCAGCTCGCCCACATACCGGAAACGATTTTCAAAAATACTCTCGGTAACTATACTCGTCCCTGTCGCGAGACCCAGGACAGCCGCCATCTGCGCCTGCATATCCGTCGGAAAACCGGGATACGGCTGGGTTTTGATCTGTGTTGCTTTTATTTCTCCATCCGCCATGACACGCACAGCGTCATCATATTCGATAATGGTGGCTCCCATCTCCGCCAGCTTGGAGGAAATAGCCTCGAGGTGCTTCGGAATTACATTCTTGATCAGGATGTTGCCGCGGGTTGCGACAGCCATCGTCATAAAGGTACCTGCTTCAATCTGGTCGGGAATGATGGAATACTCAGCGCCGTGAAGTCTCTCCACGCCGCGGATCCGGATCACATCCGTACCGGCACCCTTGATATTCGCGCCCATGGTATTCAGGAAGTTGGCCACGTCTACGATGTGCGGCTCCTTCGCCGCATTCTCAATTGTCGTCTTTCCTTCTGCCAGCGCTGCCGCCAGCATGATATTGATCGTTGCGCCTACGGATACAGTATCCAGATAGATATGCTTTCCGACCAATGCATCCGCTTCCGCCACGATTCGGCCGCCAAAAACAATATTGGTCTTTGCGCCCAGAGACTCGAAGCCCTTGACATGCAGGTCGATCGGACGTGAACCGATATCACATCCGCCGGGAAGTACCACGTCTGCGTACTTATATTTGCCCAGAAGGGCACCAATCAAATAATAGGACGCACGGATGTTCCGGATATAATCGAAGTCAACAGAAAGACCATCTTTTCCGCGGATACCCTTTCCGCAGATTTCGACGGTATGCTTATCTCTGTACTTTACGGTTGCGCCGATCTCCTCGATTGCCCGGAGAAGTACCACGGTATCACTGACATAAGGTACATTTTCTATTATACATTTTTCATCGGTCATGATAGCAGCCGCCAGAATTCCCAGAGCAGCATTCTTTGCTCCGGCAATCTGTACCTCTCCCTCAAGAGGAGCTCCGCCCTTGATCACGTATTGTTCCATTTTTTGCTCCCATAGAATCAACAGGTTACCATAATCTGAATGAGTATATCACAGTTTTGTCACAAAGTAAAGAACCGCGCAATGATTTGTCCGTTTTGCGCCATTTTGTGCCGTTTCTGTCTGCTTTATTGCGGATTATTTATCCGCTTCGCAGTAAATACAGCGATACACTCTGCGTTCCGGATCTGTCAGATTAAAGATGTGCGGAATGCCGGGCTCGATGGCCGTGATGCAGCGCGGATTCTTACATTTCTTAATGTTGACCAGGCGCCGCGGCAGTGCAACCTTTTTCTTGTCTATGGTCACTCCGTCCTTGATGATGCAGACGGTGACAGAGGGATCGATATACCCGATCACATCCAGGTTGATATCGTATTCCTTCTGGTCGATCTTGATGATGTCCTTCTTGCCCATCTTCTCCGACCGCACATTCTGGATCAGTGCCACACTGCAGTCCAGCTTATCCAGCCCCAGGTCATAGTAGATCCGCATGGCATTGCCCGCGGTGATATGGTCAAGAACGATTCCGTTTTGTATACTGTCTATCTTCACGTTTAACTCCTCTCTCCGGCATTTCGTGCCGTTTGCTATAAGGCATGCAATCTGAATACTTCGATCTGCCGGGCATCTCCGATTCTGAAAACACCCGGCCGTTTATTCCACATCAGCTTCTGCCGCCTTCCTGAGAAGTGTCATAATGAGTGCCATCCGCACATATTTGCCGTAACGCACCTGGCGGAAATAGGCTGCTCTGGGATCCCGGTCCACACCGGACGCGATCTCGTTCACACGCGGAAGCGGGTGCAGGATGATCATATCCTCCTTCGCCATCCGCATTTTCTTTTCATCTAATATATAGGTATCTTTGAGACGTACATAATCCGCCTCGTTGAAGAACCGTTCGCGCTGAACGCGGGTCATGTAAAGGATATCGAGACTGCCGATGTTTTCCTCGAGACTCGTCACCTCGGTATATTCCAGTCCGGCCGGCTCGATCACTTCGGTGATGATGTACTCCGGCACCCGAAGCTCCGGCGGCGAAATCAGAACGAACTTTACGCCGGCATACCGGGAAAGTGCCTTCACAAGAGAATGCACCGTCCGGCCAAACTTCAGATCTCCGCAGAGACCGATGGTAAACCCGTCGAGCCTGCCCTTTTCCGAAAGGATTGTCAGAAGATCCGTCAGCGTCTGGGTCGGATGGTTATGGCCGCCGTCCCCTGCATTGATAATGGGAACCGGAGAAAACATGGACGCCAGCTTCGGCGCACCCTCGTTGGGATGACGCATGGCGATAATATCCGCAAAGCA
>CACYDN010000205.1 GCA_902773185.1 uncultured Lachnospiraceae bacterium
GCCTGCTTGTAGCTGATGACCGGATAAGGTGCCTCCGTCACGAAGCTTCCCTCCGGTGCAAATTTTTTGAATACATCGGTCAGAACTTCCTCACCAACCCGGAATACATCCTCCTGGGTGGCAAAGCTCATTTCAAAGTCAAGCTGATAAAACTCGCCCGGTGAACGGTCCGCACGGGCATCCTCATCCCGGAAGCAGGGAGCCACCTGGAAATACTTGTCGATGCCGGACACCATAAGGAGCTGTTTGTACTGCTGGGGTGCCTGCGGCAGAGCGTAAAATTTGCCCTTGAATCTGCGGGAAGGAACGATATAGTCCCGCGCACCCTCCGGCGAAGATGCACAGAGAATGGGCGTCTGAATCTCCACAAAGCCCATATCCTCCATCTTCTTCCGGATATAGGAGATCACCTTCGAACGGAACAGGATGTTCTCCTTCACCTTTTCATTTCGAAGATCCAGGAAGCGGTACTTCAACCGGACATCCTCACGAACCTCGCGGGAAGTCATGATTTCAAACGGAAGCTGGCTGTACATCTTGCCCAGAATATCGATGGTATGCGCCTCCAGCTCAATGGTTCCTGTCGGAATCTTCGGATTGTAGGTTTCCTCGTCCCGGTGCTCAACGACACCCTCTACCGAGATAGCCTGTTCCTTCACAATACCATCCAGAAGGCTGGTATCCCGGAGAACAACCTGCATAACGCCGTACATATCACGGACATCCAGGAAGGATACGCCACCATGATCCCGGATATTCTCTACCCAGCCGGCGATCCGGACAATTTTTCCCACGTCCTCCTCAGACATCTTATCCATAGTTTTGTCACGATACATGTTCTTTGTTTCCACTTCCAATGCTCCTTTTTTCCATTAATCTCTGCCGGCATAAGCCGGCCACATCCTTACCTTGTGTAAATCATACACTCCGTTACAACATCATTTTTACCCATTTCAGCCTTTTTAGACCAAAAAAGCGGCAAAAATAAGCACAAAATCCCGGACATAGGGCAGATTCCTCTGCCTTATGCCCGGGACGAATGTTTCTCATTCGCGGTACCACCCGTTTTCGGATCTCTCATGGATCCGCTCCTCATTATGCACGTAACGTGTGCCGACGGGACGCCCTAACCGCAAACTCTGCTGCCTTTTCCGATTTTCCATATCGGAAGGCAAAAGCGGTGTCGCAACTCAGACGACCGGCTCCGGAGTGTTCCCACTGGCGAAAGTATCATGTGCGGTTTCTCAGTCACGCCCCGCACTCCCTGTTATGCCTTTCTCGCCGGAGTCTCCTTCACAGCCTTTATTCTATTCAGTTTTCACCGGACTGTTCCATATCCGGTTAACATCGATTCTAATACTTATGGGCCGCTGCTGTTCCGCATTATAGACGAAACAGAACCGAATGTAAAGAATTTCTTACCGTTCGGGTTTCTATCCCCATTCAGCATTCTTATTATATGAAGATATCCGATTACCTTGCATAGTACGTATTTGTGGTGTTGGAATAAACGCCCTCATAGTTTCTGGACGGTTTTCCGTTGCCCTTCGGAACAAGGATGATCTGGATAGCTTCCAGACGCTTTGCCATACCGCTGGTACCTGCATATTCACCGTTTCTGGCCCAACCCATCCAACCGTAGGTCTGCGCATGTACGCGGTAATATACATCATAATGGTTCGCGATTTCGCCGGTAAGCTGGATTTGGATAGCTTCCAGACGTTTCGCTTTTCCGGTCGTACCGGCCATTTCACCTTTACCGATCCACCCCTGCCAACCGTAGGTCTGAACATGAACACGGTAAATTATTCCGCCACTGTAATCCTGATCGCTCAGTCTGATGTTGATACCCTCCAGACGTTTTGCCTGTCCGCTGGTTCCGGCAGTCGCACCATTGAAAACATAATTCTGCCAGCCGTAGGTCTGTACATGAACGCGGTAGCTTACATTCGGCTTGTTGGTGTATCTGGTTCCTGCGTATACGGTACTCTTCCCATAAACAATATTGGAATTGGAGCCGGGCCGTGTGGCCGGTGTACCTTCATTGTAGCTGAATTCCTGTACCCAGTAGAACCGATATCCTGTACTGGATTTGTAGCAGCCGATGCCGATGCTCTTAAAGCCGTTGTTCAGAATACTGGATCTGTGGGGCGCAGAGTTCATCCAGGCAGTAACGGCCGCCTGCGGTGTTGTCTGTCCTGCGGCAATGTTTTCCCCGTAGGTTTTCGTTGCCCGGGTATTTGTGATTGTGGTCCAGCTGGAGCCGTCCGGTCTGGTATGCGAAAAGCTGGAGGATATCTCCGCTGCACGCTGCATGGCCGCTTCCAGAAGATCTTTGTCCATGGTCAGGACGCTGCAGCCGTTTGCGCTTCTCTGCTGATTGATCAGATCCAGCACCTGCCACGCCATACTGTAGTCATAGCTTCCGGGATAATCTCTTCCGGCTACCGTAACCGCTGCACTTGCTTCTTTCTTCGGTACAAGCACACCTGTGAAAAGTGTAAACAGCATCAGGAAAGCCAGAAGAAGACTGATTTTTCTGTGTTTCTTCATAAGCGAACTCCTTCCTACAGCCCTTCGGCTACCTCTACCAGGTATTTACCGTAGGCTGTCTTCATCAGCGGCTCTGCCAATTTGAGCAACTGCTCCTTATTGATAAAGCCGCGCTTATAGGCTATTTCTTCGATGCAGGAAATGTAAAGTCCCTGCCGCTTCTGGAAGGCTGCCACAAAGTCAGCCGCATCAAGAAGCATGTCATGGTTTCCGGTATCCAGCCAGGCAAACCCGCGTCCTAAGGTTTCCACATACAGGTCGCCCCGGTCAAGATATGCGTTATTGACGGAGGTGATTTCAATCTCACCCCTTGCGGAAGGCTTTACGTTTCTGGCGATCTCGATCACATCGTTATCGTAGAAGTAAAGTCCCGGTACCGCATAATTGGATTTCGGCTTTTCCGGCTTTTCTTCGATGGAGATTGCTTTTCCGTTCTCATCGAATTCGACTACGCCGTATTCGCGGGGATCACGGACATAGTAGCCGAAAATAGTCGCACCGCTTTCCCGTGCGGCCGCCCGGCGCAGAACCTGCGAAAAACTCTGTCCATAGAAGATATTGTCGCCCAAAACCAGTGCAACATTGTCATTTCCGACAAACTCCGCACCGATGATAAAGGCATCCGCCAATCCTCTGGGCTCTGTCTGGATTGCATAAGAGAAAGACATTCCCAGCTGCTCACCGGTTCCGAAAAGCTCCTCAAACACCGGCAGATCTCTTGGTGTGGAGATGATCAGTACCTCACGGATTCCCGCCAGCATCAACGTGGAAAGAGGATAATAGATCATAGGTTTGTCATACACCGGCATGATCTGCTTGGATACCGCTTTGGTTAACGGATATAATCTTGTGCCGCTTCCGCCGGCCAGAATAATTCCTTTCATGATTGCTACGCACCTCCCGTGCAGGTTTAATCCCGCAACAAATTGTTTCTTTTTTACCACCTGTTATTGTACCATGAAAAAGCGGATTCCGACAAGGTTTTTCTTCTGATTCCGGCACTTCTGTTGCTCTGGGATTCCTTTTCTCCGGTATTCGGTTTTTCTTTTACAATTTCTTTATGATCTTATTTTGTTTTCAGACAGCGCTTCAAATAATGCCCCGTGTACGATTTTTTCTTCTTTGCCACTTCCTCCGGCGTTCCCGTTGCCACAACGGTTCCACCGCCGTTACCACCTTCCGGTCCCATATCGATGATGTAATCCGCCTGTTTGATCACATCCATGTTGTGTTCGATCACAACAACCGTATTTCCGGCGTCCGCAAATTTCTGCAGAATCATGAGGAGCTTTTTCACATCCGCAAAATGAAGCCCCGTCGTAGGTTCATCCAGAATATAGATCGTACTTCCGGTACTCCGCTTGGAAAGCTCCGACGCCAGCTTGATCCGCTGCGCTTCTCCGCCGGAAAGCGTAGTCGACGGCTGGCCGAGTTTTATGTAGCCA
>CACYDN010000206.1 GCA_902773185.1 uncultured Lachnospiraceae bacterium
CTGATCTGCCTTCGGCTGGTCCCCCAGCTTCGTCAGAAGAAATTCATAGACCGGCTGCGCCGTGCTGTCATATAAAAAGCGGAATCCTTCCTGATCTCCCGTCATTGCTTTTTGATACGCTGATGTAAAATCCATATATCTCTTTTCCTCCCCTGCAGACTGTCCGAAAACAATACATTGTTTCCGGCTTCTTTTTCACAATATTATGCCATCCCAGGCGTCGATGTCGTGTCACTTTCCTTCGGATAAATAATCAACCAATTCCTGCTCTGTCCATACCTTTATCGACACATCTGTTTTGTAATCTTCTCCGTTTCGTGTAACGATTCCGTCCATATGTTCCCTTTCAGCTGTTGCGATCATGACTCCATCCTCAAAGTCACTGCACCCAAAAGATAGAGCCATGATAATATCCTCAGCCGTCGTATCCAATATACCAAATATTTCATATAACCTGGAAATATAAATCTGGGCTCTTTTATGAGCATTTTCCTCTCCGGTGTGAATCTGCTTAGCCAAATACCAGATATCACATAATTCCTTTGCCGTCATAAATCCGGAAAGCTTTTCGTCCGCCACCATTAACATAAGTTCTTTTGCGCCGGCCGACCATGGTTTTCTGTCCTGGAGCACATCCAAAATCACATTTGTATCAAACAACACTCTCAAATATCCTCACCCCTTTTATCCTTTGCCTCTTCAAGTGTCATTGTATCGGGCATTAGTCCAAAAAGTGATTCGGCGATTTCACGCTTTGTCCGGTGGGGATTCGTCAGTTTCGCGATTACTTTTCCATATTGCGTAATATAAATATCTTCATCCTTTGACATCAGCAAATACTTGCCTAGATTCTTTTTCAATTCTGTTGCTGTAATTGACATATTTGCCCCCCTTTCGTACGATAATTATATCAATTTCGTACGATTTTATCAACAAGTCGTTCAAGCCGATCATCACTCCCAGCACACTGTTTCTTAATCAACTGTGTACCGATTTTTCAAAAACATATACGATCAATTATTTTCTAAGACATAATACCACAATATAGTCCATATAATTCTGCACACTTACAGTACAACGATTCTTAAATAACCGGACCGACTGCCTGCCCGAATTGCGCAGCGCCAAAAGCCACTCTAAGAGACCGTCATACTGTTATCTCGCCATCAACAAAAAAGCTGCACCTGCAAGATAGGGTTTCTTGTCAGATGCAGCTTTTTATTTCACTTCTTGAAAATTCTACTCTCGTGTAGTGATTTCAAAACACCCGAACCAAATAACTTGCCTGTTTATGGATCCGTTTTTTTGAAACACTACTCTAATTTCTCAACAGAATACACCGACCAATACTTCTGCCCGTCAATCTCTTTCAGCTCCATCTTGGCCTTGTACCTGCCATACTCTCCTTCTTCGCCGTACGCGCCCGTCATACGGAACTCGATGTAATAATACTTCCCATCCGTTTCAACGGACTTATATACCGGTGTACTGTTATCCCATCCGTATCCAAGTGTCTGCATATAGTATCTGTCATCCTTGATGTAGCCCATTTCCGGGTCACGAGGCACCTGGGCGCTTAGCACTTCATAATCCGCTTCCGATACATTGAAGATATTCATCACAACCCACTTAGCCCCACTGACAGAAGCCGTCGTACACGAATCATACCTTCCCTCAGGGTCCTTACTATCGTTTTTCGAGTGATAGTCCAGCATTGGATATCTTTCCGGATTAATAGGTGGCCCAAACATGACCACGCTTTGCAGAATATTCTCGCTTCCATCTGCCGCCTTGGAACAGTCATACGACTTATTCATATAATACACTTCAAAGCAGGAAAGGAATTCCGAAAGCGCATCCAGTTCCGGAATATCCGAAGCATTGATGCTTTGTTTTTCGCCGGGCTGATTCTCGGAAGTATTGCCATCCTCTGTTCCTTTTCCGTCTTCCGTCGTTTTTCCGTCCTCTGTCGACTTCCCATCGTTCGATTGTCCCGACGCCGCATCCGTACCTAACAGAATATATTCACGCGTTGCGGAATACACATAATTCGTTGGTTTATCATTGCCGTCATAACCCCACCCCTGTCTTGTCTCAGTGACCGTAAGGCCTGTTTCACTGTAAGAAAAATCTAAATCAAATTCCTCTGAAACGTAATAGCCTCCGTCTCTTGTGGTCCTGTCCTTGATCTGTCCGCTTGCAGAATAAACTCTGTTTCCCGCAAAGTCTATATGAATTTCCCCCGGGTCGCCCCCCGTATCCACGAGGCTGATCACCTTCGAATACTGCTCATAATTTACAGTATACTGATGCGCCCCCTGATCCGTACCTGCCTGTTCGGGTGAAACCATGGGATATACCTTAACCGTAATCTCACCTTCGCCGGTCTCATATTCAAAGCGCTTGCCGGCATTATTCGTAATGGCGTAGCTGATCCGCCCCTTTTCGTCGTAGCCATACGCTGAAAGCATTACGCTCGTACCGAAATCCGCATTCTCATCTCCTGTTTCAATAGCAAGTACTGTCGGCCTTCCGGCGTCATCATACTGTTCAGCGATACCATTCCCGCAGAAATAATCCTGATCCATATAAATATCATCATAGATCAGCACATTCGGTTTATAATCTGAAAAATGTACAAGCTGATTAGGATCCTGCGGATGCACCATGCCGCCGGAAAGCCAAGTAAGCGATGCCGGCAGATACGCCTCCATAAACTCAGCCCTGTACGGCATAACGATCTCATTCGGATTCACAGGAGCCGAGTACATAAGATACGCGGGAGAATCCTCCGCAGTAAGTGTTTTTGTATCCGGATCATACACATAATCATGCTCGGTGGTCACACCATCCTGTGTGATGGTGGAATGCCGAAGCAGATATACGCCCGTCCCGAGAGATGCATACATATCCCCGGAATTTGCTGTATCCGTACTGCTTTCCGTGGTCGGATTCCCGCTCCCATCCTCTGTATCTGCGACAGTCGCCGAAATAGTGGTAGCTTCAGTCGTATCCTTTTCGTCATCCTTCACAACGTTATAGGTCACGAGGCCCGCAGTCGTGAGAACGGTAGCCGTTGTTACCGCTATCGTTGCTTTTCCGGCAGCGGTTTTGAAGAAGGTACCGCCCGCTTTTTTGGCTGCGCTGCCACCGGTCTTGCCCGCCGCACGGCCTGCGCCGGTCTTCGGTCCTTTCCCGCCTGCCTGATTCAAAGCATGCTCCGGATCGGCCTGTCCGCCGCCTGCCTGATGTGCCACATTGGGACTCGCACCGCCATCCGCGCGAACGTTTCTCAGGGCGGAAACATGTGCCTCATTCGGAGAACCGCCCCCCGCCAGATTCGGCGAACCTGCCTTTTTCACATTCGCCACATTCGGAGATATCCCGGGCACCGCGTCGTGGAGATTTCCCACATTCAAATTTCCGTTCGGAAGATGTGCACCGATCGGCGGAACAGGGAACGCCTTTCCCTCGCGCACAAGGTTTTCGGCAATGCCAAAAACCCAGGTTGGAAAGCTTGCAGGCTCGGCCAGCTTTCCGAGATCCGCCCAGGCCGTTTCATAGACCTTGCTGATCAGGCTGTCCGCCTTCCCCTTATCTCCGCCGCTTTCCTTATATAGAAAGCTGTAAACATCCTGACAGGTATTGTTATATAAATAGCGGTACCCCTCTTCCATACCGGCCATCGCCAGTCTGACCGCATCCTCATAGTTTGTGATTGTGATCATCCGATATTTCCTCCTCCGAAGCAGCTAACTCCTTCTGATAGGGTGAGAAAAACCGCCTCAACTCCCCAATCGGTATGGGGCGCGAATACTTATAGCCCTGCAGATAAAATGCCGACATTTCCGTGCAGCGTATTTCATCGTTTTCATTTTCAACGCCTTCATAGAGAACGGAATAGCCCAGTTCTTTAAACATACCCGCAAGACCTGCCACCATCTTGCCGGAACGTTCATCCTGGCTGCTGGCGATCACAAGTGAGCGGTCAAACTTGATGATATCGAACGGAAGCTCCATGATTCGTTCCATGTTCGAATAGCCGGTACCAAAATCATCCAGATAAAACTTGATTCCCTTTTCCTTCAGGTTTTCGATGGTATCCTTCATGATCATGAAATCGCTTTCGGTCTGGGATTCGGTAATCTCGATGGCAATCTTCTCCACAGGGATACCGCTCTTCTCAATGATCCCACAAATATCATCCGCAAAACTATTCTCACGAAGTTCCAAAACCGATACATTGACCGAGATTCTTTTTACCCAGAGATTTTCACCGATCAGCGATTTAATTGCCATACAGGTCTTATGCAGAATGATCTTCGTCAGCTCATGTATGTAACCGTTTTCCTCCGCAAGGGGAATAAACTGATCCGGGAAAACCATTCCGATTTTCGGAAGTTCCAACCGCATCAACGCTTCTGCCGTGTTATATGCGCCGCGCTTGATATGATATACCGGCTGGCAATAGGCCAGAACACGGGGATCATCCGGATCCTGCTTTTTGGCAATATCCGCGACCTCATTCAAAATAAACTCATACCGGTTAAATTCCGTGACATCGTCGTAGGTTACCATGTGCATGGTATTCATGGGCATCTTCCGATGGATATTCCGGATAAAGCTGACATATTCATTCTTCCGGCTGATCTCGTCAATGGATTCGCCCATCACGATCTTATAATCCATCTGGAATTTTTCGTATTCCGGATAAAACGCGTTGATAATCTTATTCTTCCTGTTTTCATGATCCGGATTCAGCTTCTTCTTCGCCACAAGTATCACATGACCGTTGCTGACCTGGAAAAGAACGGCTCCCTTGAAAAAAACTTCAGCAAAGTGACGGATCACATCCTGTATTTTCTTGGGAAAACCCTTTCCCTCTGCATCACAATCCGGCAGATAAAGACTCATGATGAGAAGTTCATTCTTCTTTTTATAATTATAGTTGATGGTATCCTCCAGCGTTTTGATGTCAATGGCTCCCAGCTCCGCATTGTAGGGATTGGAATGCAGCAGATAGAGAATCGCAATGACCAGGAACATGAACGACGCCACTGTAAAAGAAGACTGGCTATGGATGCCCTGCATAACATGGATCATAACGGACACAGCTATGGTTCCGTATAGCGCATACATGATCCGCTTGTAGAGCCGGTCCCGGAACCGGATGAGCACCGTAACAATTACGATCGTAAATGCCAGATAACCAAAAAGGAAAATATTCAGACCACTGACATGGGTTCCATCCTTATTCAGGCGGAAACCTTTTCCGCTGACCGTTGTGACAATATCCACGGAAATGACCACAATATAGATAATTCCCGAAGTAACCAAAATGGGGACTTTACGGAATTTCTCCAGATGAAGCAGATTGACAATATATACAACAAAAAGCAACATATTGGAGAACAGAAATGCATGATAAAAACATCGGAGGACATAAATCGATGTGTAGCTGCCATCTGTGATTCTTGTATATCTGTAATGATAAAACAGATCACAGAAAGCTGCCAAAAGAAGAAAACCGACAATATTGATGAAGATATAAAAGCTGGTGTTTTTCTTCATGTAAGAGGTCATGACCAGAATGAAGATAACAAAGCAGACCGCGATAACTGTGATATCCGCGGCCGGCGTATAGTTATCAAAAAACATCTGCTCACCGGTTTGCATGTAACCCCCCCTCAGTACATTGCAATGAACAAAAACGCCTTTGTTTACATAAACCTATATCATTACTATTTTAATACAGTTGACCGGGGGCGTCAAGAAACATCGAATTTCTCTTACCAGTATAACGTTCGCAAAATAACTGGACTAATGCGACGAATGCTTGCCCGAGAGTACCGTAAGCTTCATCTGGAAGGATATTTCCCGCGGCGTTTTCATATCATCAAACTGTATCAGATAGCATTTTTCCGATGGATGTAATTCCAGAACCGTCCCCTTCCCGAACACGCGGTGCTCAATCCGCTGTCCGGGTTCGAGAAGATTCGTTTCCTCCACGCCCTTCAGAAATACGCTCTCATTCTCTATGAATTTTTTGGCCACACTCATATAAACAGGCTCCGGCGTTTCGGTATACGTGAGGTGCTCGTCTCCGATATCGAATATGAACCGGGAGGGATACCGCGGAATTCCATCAAAGTTCCGCCCATCGGCTGCAGAAATGTAGAGCCGCTCCTCAGCCCTCGTCATGGCTACAAAGCTGAGCCGCCTCTCCTCTTCCATTTCCTGTAAAGATTTAATCTTCCGCGATGGAAAGATGCCCTCGTTCATGCCGCACAGGAAAACATAAGGAAACTCCAGACCCTTGGCCGCATGTACCGTCATGAGACGGACTTTATCCTCCTGCCCGGCATCCGCATCCGCATTGGTAAAAAGCGCGATTGCCCGTAGATAATCCGCCAGCTGTGTCTCCTCCCCGCAGGTGGTTTCAAATTCCTGGATGGACTGCTTCAGCTCAGCAAGGTTGTCCAGTCTGTCCTGGGCGCCCTCGGTCCGGAGCATCCTTTCGTAACCGCTTTCATCCAGAATGCGGGAAAGTGTTTCCGAAGCCGTCCGGTTCTCCGATTCTGCTGCAAAACGTTCTATGAGATCAATAAATTCTTTCGCCTTCGTCCCCCGGAGAATCTCGTTTTCCAGATTTTCGTAAAGCGCCATATAAAGCGTGCACCGGTTTTGCTCCGCATACCTTTCCAGGAATTCCATCCTGCGTTTTCCCAGATTCCGCTTCGGCTGGTTGGCGATCCGCCGGAAGGATATATCGTCCCGGAAGGCGATCATCCGGAGATACCCCAGTGCATCCTTAATCTCCATCCGCCCGTAAAAGGGCACGCCGGAATAGATCATATACGGGATAGGTTTGCCGGTTGCCGGCTCGCGGATCAGTGCCTGCTCGAGCGGCCTCGTAATATAATGGGCGCGGTACAGGACCGCCATTTGACTGTAGGGAACTCCCATCCCTCTCAGTACGAGGATTTCTCCTGTGATCCAGTCCGCTTCCTCCGCCGGGTTCTTTGCCAGATGGCAGATGACAGATTCTCCCGACGGCCTTGTGGGAATCAGATTCTTTTTAATCCTGTGTTTATTCTTATCGATCAGGGAATTCACCGCCGAAAGGATTTCCGGCGTGGACCTATAATTCTTCATCATGTAAATGGTCTTTGTGCCGGGGAAGGTCTCCGCGAAATTCATCAAAAAATCCCCATCGGCACCGCGCCAGGAGTAGATGGTCTGATCCGGGTCGCCCACAACAAAAAGATTGTGATGGTAGCCCTGCAGCACCTCCATCAGCTCCTGCTGGGGCGGATCGATATCCTGAAATTCATCGATCATGATGTATTCCAGACGTTTCTGCCATTTCAGTCGAATCTCGGGAAACTCATGAAAGATATGAAGCGTAAACAGGATCAGATCGTTATAATCCAAACCGAAGCATTTCTTTTCCTGGTACAAGTACCCATAGAATAAAATGTCCTTGATGGTATCCGCCTGCTCGTATTTTTCTTTCAGCTTTTCCAGCGACAGATCGATCATATCCAGATAATAGTCCGGCCGCTCCCGGAGCTTGATCATTTCGAACATGTCACGCGCATTCTGGAAGGTCATATCCCTGAGGGTCAGGTTCCGCTCCTCGTAAATCACCTTCAGCATATCATCGATATCTCCGTTATCCAGCACAAGGAAGCTCTTCGGATACTGCACCGCAAAGCTTTCTTCCTGCAGAACGGATACGCAGAAGCCATGGAAGGTATTCACGTACCCGGTATCCCTGTCGCCGGTAAGGGCATGGATCCGGTGACGCATTTCATTTGCCGCCTTGTTGGTAAACGTTACGCAGAGGATATGCCCCGGCATAATGCCGAGTTCCCGGACAAGATAAGCAAACCTGTGGGAAAGCGCTCTTGTTTTTCCACTTCCCGCACCGGCTATGACGCGGACATACCCCTCCGTGGAGGTCACCGCTTCGCGCTGCTCTTCATTTAAACCTTCCAGTAATTCTGACATGTTTACCACCCTTAGATCTTAATGCAATCAGTATAGCAAACATCCGTTCGGATTGCAACCGGAAATAAAAAAGGATGCACCAATGTTTCGGTACATCCTTTATATCTGCGGATTGGTCCTTCCCCCGAAGCCTCTCCGCAGGGTGTTAGCTTGATTGTTTAGTTTACTGACGCCAGGGTGTCTACGAATTCATGGAACTCCGCATCGGAGCCGCCGTCCAGAATATCCTTTCCCTGTGCCAGAGTGACTGCATAAAGTACACTGAACATCTTTAATTTCCGGCGAAGATACGCCTTGGTCAGCTCCCAGAATTTCGCCGGCTCCTTTCCGTTTCTTTTTTCCTCATGCTCGGGCATACGCTCCGTCATGGAAATATAGCCGAAACGGATTGACGGATTCAGCTCATAGGCTGCGTTCGCCGCAAGCGCGATCGTACTGCTGTCCCGTTCCGGATCAAAAAGGCCGTTTGCCTTGCATTCCACAACAGCAATCACATCCTCCGGTCTGTATACGTTACCGAAGGACGGCATTGCATCCTTCCTTACCACAAGAAGATCATATTCATATGGTGAGCCTTCGATGAAGGAATTCTCTGTTGAAACCGTAAATTCCACACCGACGAGATTTCCCATTTCCTCGCGGATGAGCTTTGTCGCAATTGCTCCTTTCATCTGATTTGTACCATCAAATTCGTTTTCCCGATAACCCCTTGCCATTTTGCTGCATGTGTCAATGTACCTTCTGTAAGTTGTGTTCATGTTCCCCCGTTAGACAGTTTGCTCTTTGCCTCGGTATCTTGTCCGATTGCCGAACGAAATATCCGGATTGGTGCAATAATCCTAAAACGACTGCACAGATTTCTGCCGTTACCCCCTTCTATATTTTCTCTCTTTGCACCGGTTCACCCGGTTATAAATCGTACCAAACCCCAAATACAGCACGATTCATTATTACACGACCGTTGTTTCAATCAGCTTCTTATTTCGAAAATAGATTGCATTCGCTCTCCCCGAATTCTGCAGTGCCGGAAGAAGCGCCTCCCCTTTGTTTTGCGTAACCAGTTCCTTGAAGATTTTGAAATCCTCTATTTCCGAAATGGAATCCAGAAGAAACCAGTCTCGTTCTTCCTCCTCCCGGAAAGGCTCCGGCGAATATTTTTCCGAATCATCCGGCGCCCACTTCTTTTTTCTCACCTGTGCCGAGATCACGTGGCAGCTGAAGTAGATATCCTCATCCACATTGAAGAGGATCAGGTCTTCGATCATCGGCGCCATGGTTTCGCTCACGCGGATGCTGGTCGAAAAGTATACCCTTTTCTTTTCTATTAGTTTTCGTTGATGCAGCCGGATGATATCCGTGCCGCTGTAAAATCCGCGGCCCAGCGTCTTCACCGCAATCCCTTTATTCAGCATTCGATCACCCTCTCACTGCTCACCAATGTATAACTCTGCTTAACTATATATTACCATGTATAATACTGTATGTCAATATACATCTTTCAATTTCTCTAAATTGTCCTGATGGCTCGTCTTCGCCCTTCGCACTCAAGCAGAAATAAAGTAAAAAAATCCCCTCGGCAACCCATTGCCGAGGGGAAAATTCCAATATGATTTCTATCAATTTTTTTCAGTCTACAAATTCGTAGTTAACAGATCCGATATAGAATAGATTGCATTTCCCTTCCGCTCTTTCTTCGGTGTACCCGGCGAAAGAAGGATGCCATCCACACCGCAGGAATGCGCTATGGCGATGTCGCTCCTGAGCTCATTGCCGACCATCACCGTCTCCTCTTTCAAAAGCCCTTCTTCCTGAATCAGGGTTTCCAGAAAAGCCGGATCCGGCTTCATCATGCCAAAGTCCGAGGAAAGATACATCTTATCGAAACACGGTGTAAGTCCCAGAATCTCAATCTCCGGACGCGTGAAAATTGCCTGGCAGTTGGAAAGAAGAAATACGCGGCAGCCGTTTTCCCGCAGCTTCTGCAGCGTTTCAATCGTTCCCGGATAGAGTTCCAGCTTGGTCCGGGATAACACCCGGAACGCATTTGCCATAAACTCCGACCAGGTCGACCGTCCGGGAGACCTACGCCCTGTGCCTTTTTGCCGTGCATTTGTGTGTTCTCCTTCCGGCGCCTCCAAGAGAAGCCGCCAGAATACGATTTCCAGCCGGCTCTCCGGATATTTGGTACCTGTCCGGGCACTGATTTTCTCCCGCTCCTCTTTGTCCATCCGGACAAAAGCCTTCCGAAGCTCCTTCGGCTTATACACCGCACCGTAGCAGGCATATAGGCCGGCCAGCTTTTTCCAAAGCTTTAAGCTATGCTCATCCGACTCAATGTCCACGAGCGTTCCGTACAGATCGAATATATAATTTTTGTAACCCATATACCTTCCTCCGCCTGTTTTCCGTATCCGACGTTTCCGTTTTCAGATTCGAAGTTAAACATACTACATAACTAATTCCTTGCCAAAAACACTCACCTTCTATCCTTGTCGATCCGTTCCAGGGCTATGATTGCCAGAATGGCGAAAAACATAGAAAAGCCAATGAGCGTCCACCATTTTCCGCTTATATTTTCTTTCGTACATTCATAGTTTTTGTTGTAATTTGCCTTAGCGGTTTTCGCACGGATTTGATCATCGTATCCGTTTGCCTCGAGCATCTGCACCATAGCAACCGTTTCCGGATCGGCATCCGGATCCTTTGCCAGCTTCGCGATCTGATTCCAGCCGGAATTGCTGGTCAGATTGTTAAAATCCCCCTCCGCGCAGATGCAGCTCATACCCTGGTTGGAGATCATCAGCTTCTTCACAGAATCCATGCTCTTCGGCAGGGAGAACATACCACCGGAGAATATCAGCTGCACCATCAGGACGAGCGGCATGACGGTCATGGCCGCCGTCGTACTTTTCACAACGCAGGATACGAACAGAGAGAGCATATCCGCCGCATAAGAAATCAGGAATATCGTAATTAAAATATCCAGAATAAAGCTTCCGGTCATGATACCCTTATCCGTGGGAAACTTGATATTCATATAATTAAAAACAATAATCGTCGTGAAGGCCTGCAGGGCACAGAGAACAGCCTGATAGATCATATGGGCAATGATGTAGGATGAAATATGCATGCCCGAACGATGCTCACGCTTGATGATGCCTCTCTCCCGGCATACCACCTGAATCGAATTAAAGAATCCGTTCCACAGTGCGATACTGGTAAGGGCCAGTCCGCCCTTTACCGTACCTTCCATGGTCACAAACAGACCGCCTTTCACAACCGAACCCACGATGATTGCGATAATTGCCGAAATCGGAATTACCTTCCAGTCATTCTGATAGATGAACATGCGGAGAAACTTCCCAAGATAAATCGGAATCTGAGCAAGACGCCCCCTGTATCTCTTACTGCTGAGCGCGGCAACACGTACTTTGTTCTCTTTATTCTCAGCCATGGCACACCTCCGCATACTTTTCGATAAAGGAATCGGCAAGGCCCTCTCCGCCTTCCTCCTTCCGATTGATTCGAAGGACGATTTCCTCCATCTTCTCACGTCCGAAGAATTTCTTCGCCTCATCCACAGGTCCGAAGAATGTGAGGCGGCCGGTCAGCTTCGAATCCTTCGCCAAAACGATCACATCATCAAAGAGATCGATCACGCGATCGGGCGAATGGGTGATGACCATGACAATCTTTCCCTGATCGGCAACCTTTCGAAGACCCGACATCAGCTCGCGCGCCATAACGCCGTCCAGACCGGAATCCGGCTCATCCAAAATAAAGAGATCCGGATTGGAGATATATTCCATGGCAATGGAAAGCCTCTTCTTCTGTCCGCCGGAAAGCTTATCGCAGAGACTCTTCTTTACCGGCATCAGGCCGAAGAAATTCAGTGCCTCATCCACTCTATTCTCACGGTCTTTTGACGACATGTCGAGAGGCAAGCGGAGACGCGCCGCATCCAGAAGCGTCCGCTCCACCGTATCATTCCCACGCATCAGATCCATCTGCGGCACAAAGCCAATACGGTATTTCATCTTGCCGTATTCATCATACAGATTGGTTCCGTTCAGGATGATCTCCGCCTTCGCCTTCTCATAACCATTCACCGCATTGAGGAAGGTCGTTTTTCCGGCGCCGGAGCCCCCCAGAAGAAGCACCATATGCCCGGGTTCCACATTCAAATGGATATCCCGGAGTAGACATTTCTTTTTAAAGAAATCCACAGCGACCCGCTCCTCGATATTCACCGTCAGACCGCTTTCCATGGCCGATGCATGCAGACCGGAAAGCGCGGCACCTTTATTCTGACTCTCATCGATATAGATAAATTTCGGCTGTGCTTTGCTAAGTCCGAACACAGCAAGAAGCACCGAATTATCCACAAGAACCAGAAGCCAGATCCAACCACGTTGATAGCCGAACAGGTCAATGAGACCGGAATAGATTCTGATCTGATAGATCAAACTGCCGACCGTCGTGACCAGCCCCAGACAGAGCATAAGCATCTGTGCGACAGTTACCTGTTCCACGTTTTCAAAATCATCAAACAAATACCGGAAAACAAAACCGAATATCAGCTCAAGCAATGCAAAGAACAGATACGCCCTTCCATCCTTTTCCCTGTCAGCACACTTGGCAAGCTGATACTCCCTGTAGGCCGGGATGAATGCCCACCAGCCCTTGCGGTCGCATTTCTTAAACACCTTAAACAAGACGAAAATATAAAATGCTTGCTCAAGCACGCTAAAGATTATGTTGTCAGGCAACAATCCAAACAGCATGTTACTTCCCCTTTCTTTTTCTTTGTATAATTATATTCCGGAACATAGATTCAGCATTTATCCGGAACATGGATTGCTGGTGATTATATATCAAATTCCCGGTGCAGTGCTTTCCAAACACCCAGGCAAAATCCCGGCTGGGTGCATCGATGGCTGCAGCTGTCATAATGTGACAAGCAAATCCAGCTGTCAGGAAGACATAAACAGCGACTCAATCATGTAAACGATACACACCAGACTGACAAATAATACTATATCACCAATCAGAACAAAAAGCATTCTTTTCCAACGCGGCTTTTCCCGGAGTGTCGGATAAATATCCCAGATATCCAAATAATTGCAGGTGAAAAGGATCCCCGCTACCATGGTGATTGAAATCAGAATCCTGTTCAAGACGAGATCCGTATGATAATACTTCGCCGCAATCCGGCTTTTATCAATGGTATAATGCAGGACCGAATACGTCAAGGCATAATACCAGAAAATGGCAAACAGCATACGGCCGGGAGAACCCCGCCGGAATCCCGGCGGCGCATAGCGGTGATACTTCCCTTTGTAGAGTCCTCTATCCAACCGGCCGGTGAATAAACCGTTTGGCGGCCAGACATCCGAATGGTTTCCGTCGGAATACCGGCTCATTTCACCGGATGCAAAACGTTTTTCCGGATCTGATGGGGCAAAGCCTCCCGATCCGGTGCCTGAAATCTCGGCACCTGGAATTCCGGAATCTATAATAATTTCGGCACCTGGAATTCCGGCGGAAGAAAGCGCCCTGCCCTTTACCGAATAATCAGGCTTTCTTCTTTCCCGGTCCGGCACGAATTTACTTACCACACGCCGTAGTTCCGCCATACTCTGATAACGGTCCTTCGGACTGAATTCCTTACACTTTTTCACAATCTTGCGGAGAGTACGGTCCTCCACACCGGTCTTGTCCAGAATAAATTCCACCGTTGCACCAAGCCCGTAAACATCGGAACGGGCATCACTCTCCATGAAACCATACTGCTCCGGTGCGGCAAACCCGAAGGTTCCCATGATGTGTGTATCCCGATCGGTCCGGTCATGCGCGGCCTTGTTGTCATAGAGGCGCGAAATGTTGAAATCCAGAAGCCAGACCTCGCCGCATGCGGCAGGCTGCCCGGAAACGCGCCGCACCGGATTTCCGATTCCTGCTTTTTCCTGAAATCTGCAATCCGGCAGAGCTCCGATCATGATGTTCTCCGGCTTGATATCCCTGTGAATGAGGGGCGGGCTTGCCCTGTGAAGCCGTTCCAGAATAGACGTTGCTCGGTCAATGAACCGATAAATCCATTCGGCACTGATGGTATTCTTATTTTGCTTGATAAAACGGTCAAGGCGCGTTCCGCTGATTTCATCCTCAATGACGTAGATGGTCTTTTGCAGGGGCATGTTGTCATCAGAGGCATCCATGTTTTTCGATGCATTTGTAGCAGATGGCTCCACATTCTGCGTTGTGGTTGTGTCTGAAGACTCTGAATTCTGCAATGCAGCTGAACCGAAAGCTTCCCTGTAGATTTCTCGAATTGTGGGAACCCCGCGCGGACTCAGCTTCTTCAGGCTCAGCAGAACCTCCAGGCTACCCGCATCATAAACCTTGAGAATATAATACCTGCCGTTCTCACGTTTCAGAAGACGGATCACATTTTCCCTTCCGTCGACCTCCTCAACCGGTTCATATTGTTCAGTTATTACATTCGGAATTTTAATCATATTCCCCGGCTTTACCTTTCGAATTTCACGGAAACAGTTTTGCTCTATTGTTTTCTCAAATCGAATCACACATACGTTTCCGTATATCACATTTTTTTGATAATTCCCACCCATTTATAAAATGCTTCATTCAAACGTTTCCATATTTCATCAATTCTAATTGATTCCCATCCATTCCAGTCGTTTTCTACGTTTACTGAAGAATGATTATTTCAATATGCTCTCATTTTTTCTCTGTTCCCATCCATTCATGCAGTACTTATCTTATTCCAATGGATGGGAATTTCTAAAAACCGATTTCATATGGAAAAATCAAGCAATAATCGGTTTACATAATCCTAAACACCTGTACAGATCCGGCAAAAATGGGTGGGAACACAACCACAGACGGGATATTTCTTCCAAATCACTTCACTACAAGTTCAAAAAACAACGCCTTTTCAACTTAGAAGCAGTATCGCAACATAAAAATATCATTAAAAACATAAAGGACTTAAAAAACACAATTCATCTCACATAATAAAGTATTTCAGATAATATGAAGTGACCTCACATTTGTCACGATGAGTTTTACTTTTTTGAAATTAACTATCAATAGTAACCGTCATGGATTGCAGCGTTTGCAAGGCTCATACCCCATCCCTATCACTTCATCGCGGGTGCCATGAAACGCGCGCTTATTCTTCTCTTTCATGTCGTCCACACTGCTACACCAGGTGTGATGGAATTTGTGTGTGTTCGTGTTCAGGACATAATCCTGCTCCTGCCGATCGGACGTATTAGCTTCTGTTGTCTGGTTGTTTTCAGACCCCTGCGACTGATTTTTGCCGGAAAGATCTCCGTTTTCGAAATCACCGGCTGTACGTTCCCCGCTTCCGGAATCATCTGACGTATTCTCTCTCACATCGGAATTACCGTTCTCCGACGATTCGCC
>CACYDN010000207.1 GCA_902773185.1 uncultured Lachnospiraceae bacterium
ATAGCACAGTTCAAAAATCCTCAGCGTAGCCCGCTACGCCTACGTTTTTTGAACTGCACTCTCGAATAAGCATTCTGCGCAATAGTCACGTTAATTAAAAACATCAGCACTCAGCGATTGTCTGCCTCAGGTAGACAGAACTTAGTGCCGCTACATGAGGTCGAGAAGTGCGAACGTGCCCCGCGGAGGTACGTCACTAAGGAACCGTTATAAAAAAAGGAGATAAGTAATGAGCGTAAAAAGAATCTACGTGGAAAAGAGACCCCAGTACGCAGTACGTGCAAACGAACTCACAGAGGAGTTCAGGAGCTACCTTGGCATGAAGGATGTCTCGGTACGTGAGCTTGTCCGGTACGATGTGGAAAACATCCCGGATGACGTATTCGAGAAGGCCCTTGTGACCGTATTCTCCGAGCCGCCTGTGGATATCGTGTATCGTGAGGAATTCCCCCACACAGAGGAGGAGTTCGTCTTCTCCATGGAAGCCCTGCCCGGTCAGTTCGACCAGCGTGCGGATTCCGCGGAGCAGTGCGTGAAGCTTCTTTCCGAGGAGACAGAGCCCAGAGTTCGCTGCGGTGTAACCTATTGTGTAAAGGGAACACTGACGGAAGAGGATAAAAAGACCATCGAGGCTTTTGTGGTGAACCCCGTGGATTCCCGGCTCACCGGTGAGGATAAGCCGGATACGCTCGTGATGGAATTCCCCGAGCCCGCAGATGTAAAAATCTTTGACGGATTTACCACCGCATCCGAGGAGGACCTTAAGCAGCTTTACGATTCTCTCGGTCTTGCCATGACCTGGAAGGATTTCCTGCATATCCGGAATTATTTTGAAAACGAGGAAAAGCGTGATCCGTCCATGACGGAAATCCGTGTTCTGGATACCTACTGGTCCGATCACTGCCGTCATACGACCTTTGCGACTGAGCTGACAAAGGTCAGCTTTGATGAGGGTGAATATACAAAGCCGATCAAGGATACCTTCGACATGTACCTTGCCGATGCGGCGAAGATCAATGCGGGTAGAACGGATAAATTCACCTGCCTTATGGATATTGCGTTGATGGGCATGAAGCGCCTTCGTGCAGAAGGAAAGCTGGAAGACCTGGATGTTTCCGATGAAATCAATGCCTGCACCATCGTGGTACCGGTTGAAATTGACGGAAAGACGGAAGACTGGCTCGTCAGCTTTAAGAACGAGACACATAACCATCCAACGGAAATTGAACCCGTTGGTGGTGCGGCAACCTGTCTCGGCGGTGCCATCCGTGATCCGCTTTCAGGCCGTACCTATGTATATCAGGCTATGCGCGTGACCGGTGCGGCAGACCCGACAAAGCCGCTTTCCGAGACATTGCCGAATAAGCTTCCCCAGAGGAAAATCGTTACCACAGCAGCAAAGGGATATTCTTCCTACGGTAACCAGATTGGTCTTGCAACCGGCTGGGTACAGGAGGTTTATCATCCGGATTATGTAGCAAAGAGAATGGAAATCGGTGCAGTCGTCGGTGCGGCACCGAAGGATAATGTAAAACGTCTTTCCTCCGATCCCGGGGATGTGATCATCCTGATGGGCGGCCGGACAGGACGTGACGGATGCGGTGGCGCAACCGGTGCATCCAAGGCACACAACTCCCAGAGTCTGGAAACCTGCGGTGCGGAAGTCCAGAAGGGAAATCCGCCGACAGAAAGAAAACTGCAGAGACTGTTCCGTCGTCCCGAGGTGGCACGTCTCATCAAGAAATGTAATGACTTCGGTGCGGGCGGTGTATCCGTAGCAATCGGCGAACTGGCAGATGGTCTGGATATCAATCTGGATCTGGTGCCGAAAAAATATGCCGGTCTGGACGGTACAGAGCTTGCCATCTCCGAATCCCAGGAGAGAATGGCACTCGTGGTCGATCCGAAGGATGTGGATACCATGATCGGCTATGCCCGGGAAGAAAATCTGGAGGCGGTTGCGGTTGCCGTTGTAACCGAGGAGCCCCGGATGATCCTTCGCTGGAGAGGCAAAGAGGTTGTGAATCTCAGCCGCGCCTTTATCAATACCAACGGCGCACATCAGGAAACCACGGCTAAAGTTGCGCAGCCGCAGGGCGAAAGCTATTTTAAGACAGAAGAGCCTGCGGATCTTCTGGAGACCTGGAAGAAGACCTTGGCAGATCTGAACGTCTGCTCGCAGCGTGGTCTTGTGGAGATGTTTGACTCCACCATCGGTGCCGGTACGGTAACCATGCCTTACGGCGGAAAATATCAGCAGACGCCGATCCAGACCATGACCGCAAAGCTTCCGATGATCACAGGAAAGACCGATACCGTAACCATGATGAGCTACGGTTTTGATCCTTATCTTTCTTCCTGGAGTCCTTACCATGGTGCATCCTTTGCGGTGCTGGATTCCGTGGCGAAGATCGCGGCAGCCGGCGGAGATGTTTCGAAAGTCCGCCTGACCTTCCAGGAATACTTTGAGCGGATGACCGAAGATCCCGAGCGTTGGGGCAAGCCGCTTGCAGCCCTTCTGGGTGCCTATGCTGCCCAGATCGGTCTGGGACTTCCGGCAATCGGCGGCAAGGACAGTATGTCCGGCTCCTTTAATGAAATCGATGTTCCGCCCACCCTTGTTTCCTTTGCGGTGGATGTGAACAGTTATCTCTCTATCGTGACACCGGAACTGAAGAAGGCAGGCAATCTGCTGCTTTTGATGAAGGTGGCAAGAGATGCCTATGATCTGCCGGATTATAAGGATGCGTTGGAGAAGTACGGTGCATTCCGGGGCGCAGTGGAAAAAGGCCTTGTGGAAAGTGCATACGCAGTCGGCTTTGGCGGCGTGATCGAAGCAGTGAGCAAGATGGCCTTCGGAAATAAGCTCGGTGCAGCACTCGATGATAAGGTTATCTCAGCGGCGGAGCTTACGGAAAAAGCTTACGGTGCAATCCTGATGGAGATTAAGCCGGAGAATTTGGCTGACCTTAAGCTTCCGGCGGCAGTGATCGGCTTTGTGAAGGAAGAGCCTACATTCACCTGGGGCAAGATGTCCCTCTCCGTGGAAGAGGCGCTGGGAATCTGGAACGGTACATTGAAGAAGGTATTCCCCGTTTCCTCCGGTATTGAGAAGAAGACGCTGGATACAGGTCTTTATGAAGAAAAGAGCATTTACATCTGCAAGAATAAGGTTGCAAAACCGCGTGTATTTATTCCGGTATTCCCCGGAACCAACTGCGAGGATGATACGGCAAGAGCCTTCCTTCGCGCAGGCGCGGATGTACATACAGTCGTTCTGAACAATATGGATGCGGAAGGCATCCGGGATTCCGTAGATCAGTTTGCAAAGGAAATCCGCGAAGCACAGATCGTGATGATCCCCGGCGGCTTCTCCGGCGGTGATGAGCCGGACGGCAGTGCGAAATTCATTGCTACCACTTTCCGGAACGAGAAGCTGAAGGAAGAACTGCAGAAGCTTCTGAACGAGAGAGACGGTCTGATGCTCGGTATCTGCAACGGCTTCCAGGCCCTGATCAAACTGGGACTTCTTCCCTATGGGGAGATCCGTCCGCAAAGTGAAAATTCACCGACGCTGGCAAGGAACGCCATCGGCCGTCACCAGTCCAGAATCGCATATACCAAAGTGGTATCCAATAAATCCCCCTGGCTCGCAAAGGCAGAGCTGGGCGGCGTATATGCCATCCCCATGTCCCACGGAGAAGGCCGTTTCGTAGCAAATGACGAGTGGCTGAAGAAACTCTTCGCAAACGGACAGGTGGCAACACAGTATGTGGATCCCGAAGGAAACCCGACCATGGACGAAGACTACAACGTCAACGGCTCCTACATGGCAATCGAAGGAATCACGAGTGCGGACGGCCGCATCCTCGGTAAGATGGGACACTCCGAGCGCCGTGCGAAGGGAGACTACATCAACATTTACGGAGAGAAAGATCAGAAGATCATGGAATCCGGTGTGGCATACTTCTCATAACTTGTAACTGTAATCCGGGGATGATTCTTTTTGACGATTATTCATATAGAAAGCTGCAGGGAAGTGTAAGCGAGTCTGTGAAGGACCGTCACGGGTCTCGGCGCTTAACGATTCACGAGTGTCCGCTCATCGGACACGAAGTGAGAGTTTAGCGAGCGGAGCGCTTTTTGCGAAGCGGCCGCTAGGGGTAGCCCGTGTTCGTGCGCAAGCAGTGTCCTGAATAGACTTGCTTACACTCACCCTGCATACATAAAATATGTCAAAAAGAATTATTCCGATAGCAGAAGAAAGGATGATATGAGGAACTTGAGATGGATACAGTAAAAGAAGTACAGAGTCTGTATGCGCGGCTTCTGGAAAATGTAAGAACCGTTATGCTCGGAAAAGAGGAAGTGTTTACCCTCCTCTTTTCCGCCATGCTTTCGGGCGGCCACGTTCTGGTAGAGGATATGCCCGGAACAGGTAAAACAACACTGGCCCGCACCGTGGCACAGTCCATGGGCGGCACCTTTAAACGGGTGCAGTTTACGCCGGATCTTCTGCCGCAGGATATCACCGGTCTCAATATCTACAGCCAGAAAGACGAGGCCTTTCATCTGGTAAAAGGACCGGTATTTACGGATATTCTTCTGGCGGATGAGATCAACCGCGCAACGCCGAGAACGCAGGCGAGCCTCTTGGAAGCGATGGAAGAAAAAAGTGTGACCATTGATGGGGAGACACTTCCTCTTTCTGAATGCTTCTTTGTTATAGCAACCGAAAATCCCTTAGAGACCACGGGAACCTTCCCCCTGCCGGAGGCGCAGCTGGACCGGTTCCTTCTGAAAATCAGTATGGGAGAACTGGACCGGGAGATGGAAATGGGTATCCTTGCCCGCTTCATCAGGGAGGAACCGCTGAAAAACCTCAGCCCGGTGGTTACGCCGCAGGATATCCTTGCCGTTCGAAAACTCTGCCGGGAAGTGACCGTCAGAGAAAGCGTGATGGGTTATATCGTGGATGTAGCAGAGGCAACAAGACACTCCCCGAAGATCATGATCGGTGTAAGTCCCAGAGCATCCCTCTGGCTTTGCCGTATCGCCCAGACCTTTGCTGCCATATCCGGCAGAAGCTATGTGACGCCGGAGGATGTGCGGTATCTGGCGCCTTTCGTTTTTGCACACAGACTGAGACTTTCTTCCGGCATGCAGAGGCTGGAGGACCAGCGCATGGCAGTAGAAGAAGCTGTAAAGACTGTTCCCGTACCTGTGGAGGATTGGAAATGAAACTCCTTTCCGGCGTGATCATTCTGGTCGCCATTTACATATTTCAGAAGCTCCTTTACCGGAAAAACTGGGATAAGGAGCTCTCGGCCACCCTTTCGTTCAGCCGGAGCAACATGGAATGCGGGGAGCGGGCAGAGCTTTTGGAGGTGATCGCCAACAACAAGCTTCTGCCGCTCCCGGTGTTCCATTTTAAATTTTCCGTGGACCGTTCCCTTGTATTTGATGATAAGGCAAATGCGTCTGTTACCGACCGTTTTCATAAGAATGAGGTTTTTTCCGTCATGGGGCATGAAAAGGTGACCAGGCGGATGGCTTTTCAGGCTGAGAAGCGCGGCATCTTTCAGGTGGAGGGGGCGAGCATTCTCGTCCGGGATTTTTTCCTGACCAGTACCTTTGCCAAAAAGGTTACATCGGATGCTTCCATCATGGTCTTTCCGGGAAAACTCCGGGGAGAAGCGGTGAATGAATGCCTGACCGGTGTGATGGGAGAACTGGAATCCAAGAGGAGTATTGTGGAGGACATGAGCTTCTTCCGCGGCATCCGGGAATACCGTACGACAGACAGCTTCCGGGCCATCAACTGGAAGGCATCGGCCAGAGAAAGAGAGCTTATGGTAAATATGTTCGGCTGGTCCATGGATTCCCGCGTGGAGCTCCTTCTCAACCTGGATACGGATGTCATGGTGGAGGTGGACAGAATGCTGGAAACGGCCATCAGCCTCACTTCGACCATCGCCCGCGAGCTTCTGGAACGCCGGGTATCGGTTTCCCTTCTGACCAATGGGCTGGACGGAGAGGGAGAGCGGCTTCCTCGCGTTGAGGCCGGTGCGGAGATATCCCACGGCATTACGATTGACGAAAGTCTGACCCGCATCGTGGGGAGCGGAAAGAAGGATATGTTCCTTACTGAGGTGGATGAGCTTTGGAAGACATCGCGGCCGGAGGTTGTCTATCTCATTGTTTCACCCTACCAGAAGCCGGATCTGCTCGATCGGATGGACAAGGCGCGTCAGGCGGGAAACAGTATTATGATGATCGTGCCTTACTATAATAAATTCGGCTATACCCATGTCCGGGATTATGTGAAGGGATGGGAGGTGGATTTCCATGGATAAAAGAATGGTCATGCTCCGCAGAATCTGCGGCTTTTTCTACACCGGAAATATCCTGCTTCTGATCACGGAATTCATGCTCACCCTGCTTTCCCATAAACCGCTTACGGTGTTGCAGCTTATGATCTTCTGGCTGATCATGGCTGCGGTATTTCTGATCCGTGACAGGATGCCGAATATCCTCTGCCAGTTTCTGGTACATGCGGCAGGAGGAGTGATCGTTTATTTCGCAATCGGCGATACGTATGTCCGCTGGTTTTTTATTCTGCTTTTGTTTGTTCTGTTTATCCATGCGTCGGATTACATTTTAAGAGGATATACCGCAAAGCCGGTTGGCGATATGCCCTGGCCTGTATTCCTTCTGGCCGTAACCGCTACCGGATACGGGATGTATCTGAAAAACAGCTTTCTGATCCGTGTCGGCTATATCATTCCGCTGATCCTTTTCCTGCTCTATCTGGTGATGATGTATCTGGACGGAATGGAAAAGTATGTGAATGCAACAAAAAACGTATCGAGTATCCCGCGAAAAAAGATGCTGCATGCCAACTCCATTCTGATCGGCGGCATTCTGCTCTCGGCGCTCCTCATGATCATTTTGATCAATGCGCTGGGATTCGGAGATTCCCTCATGCGGCTCGGTGCCTGGCTGAAGAATGTTCTTCGTGTCGGCGTCCTGGGCTTTGCCGCGGCTTTGAAGTTTTTGTACCATTTTCTGGTGGACGGCTCCTATGAGATGCCGCAGGAAAAAACAAAACAGATCAGCCGGAGCGCTTCCAAAGCGGTG
>CACYDN010000208.1 GCA_902773185.1 uncultured Lachnospiraceae bacterium
ATCGGCAAGGGTAACCAGACGATACAGGGTATCCTCGGGATAGATTTTAACAAAGGGTCCCTGTGAACAGAAACCGAAACAGCCGACGATGTTTACGGTCACCTCGTCGGAAAGGCCCTTCTTTGCCAGAAGCGCATCGAACTTTTCTTTGATTTCCAGAGAATTGTTGGAAAGACAGCCGGTACCGCCACAGAGTACAATGTGACGCTTTCCGTCAGCGCCGCTGAACTTGTCGTCCATCGCCTTGGTACAGGCACAGATTTTTTCCTGAAGCATTTCCTTATTTTCGATCATGCCGTCACCCCCTTTTCTGCATCCTGATAGGAAGCAACTATATCATGAACCTGAGATACGGAAACCTTGGGATATACCTTACCATTGATGGAAACGGCCGGTGCAATACCGCACGCACCGATGCAGCGGAGTGCATCGATGGTGAAAAGGCCATCCTCTGTGGTCTCGCCGGGACCTACGCCCAGAAGTTCACAGAATTTATCGATTACCTGCTGGGCGCCCTTTACATAGCAGGCTGTACCCAGACAGCAGCCGATGACATATTTTCCCTTGGGTTTCAGTGAGAAGAAAGAATAGAATGTGACTACTCCGTAGATTTCCGCTACAGAGATTCCTGTCTTCTGCGATACCAGTTCCTGTACTTCGAGCGGAATGTATCCGTATTCGTTCTGGATATCGCTGAGGATCATCATGAGCGGTGTTTTTTCGTCTTTATAGCGATCACAGATTTCTGTGATCTTGGCTGCCGCAGCAGCGTTGAGCTTCCCCATAGAAAACCTCCTCCTTTAGTATTAACTCGTAATAGAATCATACCAAAAAAGAGGAGGTTTCACAAAACAAACTTTCATTCGGTCTATTGAATTATTATTCTATTTGTTTAACTCTTTTGGAGGTTAATCTTTACTGTTTGTCAGATTCGGTACGTATTCAGTATTTCGGATAAGCAAAGCTTCCGTTTCCCAATCATCTGTTTACTGGAAGATTCTGCGGAAACCTACTGCCGGAAGCAATTTCCGGCTTCTTCTGCCAGGTTTTCGGCCGCCTCTTTGATATCCGGTTTCCCGAAGATGGCACTGATCACGGCAATCCCGTCGATTCCCGTGCCCCCCAGTTCATGCATATTTTCCAGCGTAATCCCGCCGATTGCCACCACAGGAATCGATACGGCCTCACAGATCTGCCGCAGGGTTTCATGGCTTACCGGAATTGCATCATCCTTGGAGCCTGTTGGGAATACCGCTCCGACACCCAGATAATCCGCCCCTGCTTTTTCCGCCAGAACAGCTTCTTCTACGGTTTCCGCGGATACCCCCAGGATCTTATCCTCTCCGATAATCTCCCGCACCCGGCGGACTGCAAGGTCGCCAGCTTCTAAATGCCGTACATTCTCCTGTTCCACATCGACTTCAATTCCCACGTTCTCAGCAGTTTTCCCGTTTTCAGCTTTCAATGCATCTCTTTCACTGATTCGCCCACTTTCAGAAATCATTCCGGGTCTTACGTTTTTCTCAGTGTCTTCCTTCCCCGGCATACTGTCTGATTTTTCCGCCTTACGAAAGTCATCCGTTTCCATCTGCATGAGCCGAAGAAGATCCTTCTGGCCGACATGCACGCCATCCAGTCCAAGCTCCGCCGCAAGCATGATATCATCATCGATCACAAACGGAATATGCCGCTCCCGGCAGATTTTTTGCAGCGCCTCAGCTTCCGCACGGACAAGCCCTTTGTCCGCATCCTTTTCCCGGAGCTGCAGAAAGGTTGCGCCGCCCTCCAGTGCCTCCTCCGCTTTTTCAAGGAGCGTTTCTCCCTCCTTCAGCCAATATCTGTCCGTTACCGCATAGAGGAGCATGGATTTCTTCAGTTCTTCTTTTGTATATGCCTTCATTTTGATCATCCTTTTCCGCTTAATATCTACTGTTATTTTGCCTGATACACTGATTTGTATCTGTACGCATCCTTGCGGAGCGTTTTTCTATATCCACTAATTATATCCGTATTTCCGTGGATCCGCAATATATATCATCCTTTCAAAATACACTTCGGCAGAAAACAGCAAAAACACAGCAAAGTGTGGAGTCAAAAATGCGCGAAGCGTGTTTTCGAACACTCTTTTGCTGACCGTCCGAAAATGCTGCTATCGCATACGAAAAATAAGAATAAAATGTCAACTTTCTGATTGATAAATTATGTTAACTATGATACTGTAAAAATGGTAGTGAAATGATGGCTATCATCAAATAAATGAAACGAAAAAGGAGGAACAAAATGGAAGCAGCAAGAAAGTATTTTGCCGAGTGCATCGGCGCCTTTATCCTAGTCTTTATCGGCTGCGGTACCGCCATGCTGGTAGGCTGTGATTCCGTAAACGGGAGCGGCTACATCCTCACGGCGTTCGCCTTCGGTCTTGCCATTGTCGTGATTGCCTACGGCGTAGGTAACATCTCCGGCGGACATGTGAACCCCGCGGTATCCTTGGCCGTTCTGATCAACGGCGGCATGACCGTTACCGATTTTGTCGGCTATGTGATTGCACAGTGCATCGGTGCATTTGCCGGCGCAGGCGTTCTGGACCTGATCTTCTCTACCGGTAAAGTATGCGACAAGACCGGCGGCTTCGGTACCAACGGCCTTGGCGGTGTAAGTGACAGTGTTGCAGCAGGCTTCATCGTTGAGATCATCCTGACCTGCCTCTTTGTCATGACCATCCTTGGCGTAACAAGCAAAAAGCAGAGCCATGGTTCCTTTGGCGGCCTTGTGATTGGCCTTACCCTTACCGCAATCCATATCATCGGCATCGGCCTGACCGGAACTTCCGTAAACCCGGCCAGAAGCCTTGGTCCTGCGCTCATCGCAGCAATCGAAGGAAATTCCGATCCGATTGGCGTTGTATATGTATTCATCCTCGCTCCCATGATCGGTGCAGCGATCGGCGCCTTTGTTTATAAATTCCTGGAAGGCGGCGAAGAAAAATAAAACGGACGATTGCCGCTTCAAGTTGTGACAAGCCGTTCCGGGTAAATCTTCCGGACAAGATTCTCCGGTCAAAATATGATTTCAATCATAACAAAGCATCCATGCTTCCCTTTCGAGGCATGGATGTTTTTTTATTTCTGCCGGACGCTGAATAAGGGAAAAATGAAGCTAATCCGGCATTTGTTACAATCCGTTTACAATTGCGTGGCAATATGATAAGCGAAGAAAATAAAGCGGTGTAAATATCGTACGATTTATCGTGCGGTTTATCGCGCGATTTGCCGGGGCCTTATTGGCAAATAAGACAAATTTGCACAAACGAAAAGTCATATTGAGAAAGGATCATATCATGCGAAAAAATAGCTTAGGCAAAAAAATTACCATGATCACCCTCTCTGCCATGCTGCTTCTCGCAGGGTGCGGGAAAAAGAATGATACAACCGAAAAAGCAAATGACGGAGCCGCCGAGGAAATCGAAGAAGATTCATCCGGAAACAATGGCAATCCTTCCGGAGACAAAGGATCCGCCAAGAACGGATCCGATACGGAAAACGGCAGTTCCGGGAGTGAAGAATCGACAGGCGAAGCTGC
>CACYDN010000209.1 GCA_902773185.1 uncultured Lachnospiraceae bacterium
AATGTCAACATTATCCGTTAAATTCAATCAACTTGATTCCGTAATCAGCGATCTTAATCGGGCAGAAGGTTTATATACTGAGCGTATCGAACATCTTGATGGTGTGAAACAGAGTGTGAATGGTATCACCAATGAATTCGGTTACCTGGATTCCGCATCTTGCCAGCTTTCATGTAAGATTGACCAGCTTGAAAGTTATCGGGACGAGATCGCGACCTTCCGTGACAGAGTAGTTAATTTCAGGGACACCGCATATGACGAAGAATCCGGTCTTGCAGCAAGACTGTACCAGGATTCCAACGATTTCATGCATGATATGGGTATTACTCCGGAATATGAGAAGAGTACCCTTGAAAAGCTGTGGGAAGGCTTCTGTGAAGGCGTTTCCTCCATCTTCGAAGCAATTGCCGATTTTACAATCGGTGTCATTGAATGGGTACAGGAAAACTGGGATACCATTAAGCAGGTACTTGTCGTTGTGGGTGAGGTTCTGATCGCAGCGGCTGCAATTACCACGTTTATCCTGACACTTCCGGCAAGTGGCGTTCTGGGTGTTCTCGGTGCAATCGGCGCAGGGTGGGCCGCATTTAAAGCAACGACAGATGTGATCTGCGATTCGGCTGCGCTTGGCTATTATCTGGCCGGCGACAAAGAGAGTGGTGATAAAATGGCAGAATATGATGCCAGACATCTTTTCCATGATGCGGGAGAAGGTCTGAATTCTCTTACAGGATGGGATCACTTTGATGAGGTTATGGATGTGACCTACTTTGGTCTGGATGTAGTCGAGACGGTATTCAAACCGGGCGCTGATGCATTTGAAGGCGGTCAGATTCTTAAGAATACGGCAACCGCAGGTAAACTGATCAAGGATATACCGGATAAGGGTATATTTGCTCTGACAAATATCATGGACTTCTCCTGCTTTGACGGAAAAGATTACGGCGTGGCCGATAAGCTTTCCATGAAGGATTTTCTGTTCGGAAAAGACGGCAAGCTTACGAAGGGCGGCACCTATCTGGATCTGGGAATCAATTTCTCCGAACTGCTTGATTTTGAAAGTCCGGACTATAAGAATTCCGGTATTACCAAAACACTCAAGGATATCAAAACGCTTACGGGAATTAAGGGTGATGGTAAACATGACTTTACTGACACGATGCGTGGCATTAAGGTATTCGGCAATGTAATCTCCGGTGATTCACCGCTTACGGCAAATCTGCTTACGCCGATGATGCCGCTTTCTCCGCTCACCATTTCACCGATCGGTTCCTTTGGCGGCGGTATTGGCGGAGGCGGATTTAGGGGTGGAATCGGATTTCCGACAATCAATCCTATGCCATCATTCAATATCAACATCAATGTGAACTTCTCGTTTGGTTCATAGATATTGATTCCTCAATTTCATAATGATCACTATTTTGCAGCTGCTGACGGATAGCCGTCAGTGGCTGCTTTTTCTACCGTTCGATTAAAAGCTTTATGCAGAATTTTTCAAAAGCAGGCAGCTATAATGAAGGTGGATGGATAATTGAATCAGTCTGCACCAAAGAGGAAGATGGCAAGGAAAGCCTCGCTGGACAGATAGCGTATAGCGGAAAACTGCTGTACATATATTTGTATGCGAAAGGGGAGTACTTTATGGCAGAATTAGCAGTTAGATTTGATTATCTTTATACCACTATTTTGGCAATGAATCAGGCTCTGGAATGTTACGCCGACAGGGTTGAGCATTTGTCAGATGTGAAAAGGGATGTAGACAGTATCCCGGATGAATTCCATTATCTGCCAAGGGCATCCGCAGAGCTCGGAACCAAGATCTGCATGCTCGAGAAAGCACGGGATGAAATGACGGAGCTTAGGGACAGGCTTGTCACGTTTGGGGATACGGCCTATAACGAGGAATCCGGCCTTGCGGAGCGACTAAGCTGCCGCGGAGAGGCATTCTGGGAGTCTCATGGCATTTTGCCTGTTTATGAAACAAATGAGAAGCGCGGAAAGAACATACTGAAAAGGTTCTGGGAGGGAGTCTGCGAGGGTGTAGACCGTTTCACCGATGCTGCGAAGGATGTCTGGCACACCGTCAAGGAATCCGTGAATGGCTTTCTGGACAGACACCCGGTGCTGGCCCAGATCTATGAAATTGGGGGAGATATCAAATCGGTATTTACTTCCACGGTTGCCTTTTTTAAGGATATCCCGACGCTGGGGCTCATCCCCGCCGGCTGGAAGTTTTTCAAAAATGTGCAAAACGTCTTTTTTGACAGCTATGCGTTATTCTTTTATATCAGCGGAGATGAGGAGGAAGCGGCGTTCTGGGATGAATACCATACGGATGATCTCTTCCATGACTTGGGAGAGGGCGCCAATGAGCTGTTCGGTGTAGACTACATGGATGATGTCATGGACGGCGCCTATGAGACCATGGATAAAGTAGAACAGGTTGAAAAGATCGCAAAACGGTTTTTGTCAAAGCCTGCACAAAACGAGCAGGCGGAAAATGATCATTCGCGTCTAAATTCAGATGATCAGGTTCCATAAGCCGTATGGTAGTCCGTTGGTCGGCGGGTTACTTTTCGGAAATTTGGTGAAACAGCGCTATGAAATACGTGTGATTTATAGTTTCGATTCAGAAAACAAAAACTGTGCAGAATTTTTCAAAAACCGTATGCTATGATGATTACAGTGAAAAACGAAACACACCATAGAAAACAAATTTAAGGAGGATAAAAAACTATGGCAGACAGAATTACAATTACCCCGGATGAACTGAGAAGCTCTTCTTCAACATTCAACACAAAGGCTGACGAGATCAGCGACATCCTGAACACACTTCGTCAGGAAGTTGATTCCCTTGAGGCAACCTGGGATGGTGCAGCACAGGACAGCTTCTTCCAGAGCTATGCTGACATGGAGACAACTCTGACTCAGTTCCCCGAAATTCTTCAGGGCATTGCTCAGCAGCTGACAGCAGTAGCTGATACCCTTGAGCAGACCGATGAGGAGCTTGCTTCCGCACTGGGTAACTAATCTATCCGGTTAAGCGCGAGAGAGTAAAGAGGGATATAGATCTAACTTCATTATGTTCTGATCACAATGACATCTAGTCATATGATACCCCAAAAGAAAACCCCTGCAGGAATCTGCAGGGGTTTTCCCATTATCAAGAGAAAAATCGCGGAATGATGCATGAATATTCACTCAATATTGCATAATATACATAAAAACTGCATAAAAATGAATTTCTATCCATTTGTGATTGCATATTATTCATTTCTGTGTTAGAATTGCCGTTGTTACAAATCATTAGATGAAGAAAAGAGGTTTTTCTTATGATCAAGGCTGGTATCATTGGTTCAACCGGATATGCGGGACAGGAACTTGTCCGTCTGCTTTTGGCACATCCCGAGGTGGAAATCGTGTGGTATGGTTCCCGAAGTTATGTGGATCAAAACTACAGCGATGTTTACGGGAATATGTTTAAGCTCGTAGATGCGAAATGTCTGGACGATGACCTGGGGAGACTCTCCGAAGAGGCAGATGTTATCTTTACGGCAACGCCGCAGGGGTATCTTGCAGGTGTGATGAGTGAGGATATACTGAAGAAGGTGAAGGTCGTGGATCTCTCCGCTGACTTCCGTCTGAAAAATGTCCGTGTATATGAAAAGTGGTACGGCATAGAGCATAAGGCGCCGCAGTTTCTGCAGGAGGCTGTTTACGGCCTTTCCGAGCTGAACAGGGAAGATGTCCGAAATGCGCGTCTTCTGGCGAATCCCGGCTGCTATACGACGACCTCTATTTTATCGTTATATCCGCTGGTACGGGAGCATTTGATCGATCCCATGACCATCATCGTGGATGCCAAGTCCGGTGTTTCCGGTGCGGGCCGTGGTGCGAAAGTGGCCAACCTGTATGCTGAAGTGAATGAGAGCATTAAGCCGTATGGCGTGACAACCCACAGACATACACCGGAAATCGAGGAGCAGCTTGGTTATGCCTTTATGGCCGGCGAAGCAGATGCGGGCGAGGGGCAGCAGAACAACTTTAAGATTGGACAGAAGGCTTACGAAGAGGGAAATGCCGGCGGAAACGCACTGACCATTAACTTTACGCCGCATCTCGTTCCGATGAACAGAGGTATCTTAGCCACCTGTTATGCATCGCTGACCGGTAAATACAGTTACGATGATATCCGTGCAGTCTATGAGAGATATTACGGGGACGAGTTTTTTATCCGCCTCCTGCCGAAGGGCAAATGTCCGGAAACCCGATGGGTGGAGGGCAGCAACTTTGTAGATATCGGATTTATCATTGATGAAAGAACAAACCGCGTGATCGTGATGGGTGCCCTTGATAATATGGTGAAGGGCGCGGCCGGTCAGGCGATTCAGAATATGAATCTGATGTTTGGGCTGGAAGAAACGATGGGACTTCGGCTTCCGCCTGTTTTCCCGTAAAGACGCTGCATGTGTGCTGTCATATGAGCAGATGCTTATAAAATGTGTTATATGATGCGTGGAAAAGAATAAATCAGGATGAACGGAATCGTATTGCATTAGAAGAGGATGAAATATGGTAAAAACAATCGATGGCGGCGTGAATGCCGCAAAGGGATATACCTGTGCCAGCATAAGGGCAGGAATTAAAGAAAGCAGCACCAAAGAGGATATGGCGCTTCTCATGAGCGAGGTGCCGGCTACGGTAGCGGGAACCTTTACCCGGAATCTGGTGAAGGCTGCGCCGGTGCAGTGGGACAGTGATATTGTATACAGGGTAAAACAGGGACGCGCTGTCGTCATCAATACCGGAATTGCCAATGCGGTAACCGGTGCGCCGGGTTTGGAAAGCTGCAAAAAGACAGCTGAAAAACTGAGCAACCTTACAGGCATTCCCGCAGAACAGATCTTTACGGCTTCCACGGGTGTGATCGGTCCGCAGCTTCCTATGGATAAGATTCTTTCCGGGACGGAAGCGATGCTGCCGAAGCTCTCGGATACCAGAGAGGCTGCCCATGCTGCTGCCATAGCTATCATGACAACCGATACAAAGCCGAAGGAGATTGCGGTTGAGTTTTCCCTTGGCGGAAAGACCTGCCGGATGGGCGCTATGTGCAAGGGAAGCGGAATGATCCATCCCAATATGGGCACGATGCTTGGCTTTATCCTGACGGATGCGGCGGTGGAATATGAACTCATGCTGAAAACACTCCGGGAGGTTGTCGAGGAAACCTTTAACATGGTTTCCGTGGATGGAGATACGTCCACAAACGACACGGTGCTTCTCATGGCAAACGGCCTTGCGGGGAATGAACTTCTGGCGGAGGAAGGCGCTGATCTTAATGAGTTTAAGGAAGCACTCCATACCGTAGCGGAGTTTCTGGCGACACACATTGCTGCCGACGGAGAGGGCGCCACAAGGCTCTTTACGGCGCATGTGGTAGGGGCGCCGGATGTGGAAACGGCAAAGGTTCTTGCAAAGTCCGTGATCACATCGAATCTGACCAAGGCGGCCATTTTCGGTAGGGATGCCAATTGGGGCAGAATCTTCTGTGCCATGGGCTATTCGGGAGCGAATTTTGATCCGAATAAGACGGATATTCGGATTTCCAGTGCGGCCGGCGAGATCAAACTGGTAGAGAACGGCCTGGCAACCGATTTTTCCGAGGAAAAGGCGCTGGAAATCCTTTCTCCGGATGCCATTACCGCAACCTGCGATATTAAGAGCGGCAGCTGCGAGGCGACAGCCTGGGGTTGCGACCTGACGTATGATTATGTTACCATCAATGCGGATTACAGGAGCTAGTGCTATTATAACGATATATTATTATGATAAAGAGGAAAGATCATGATTAAGAATGAGGATATGAACGTCATTATGGACAAGGCCGCGACGCTGATCGAGGCATTGCCCTATATTCAGAAATTCAACGGAAAGAAGATCGTTGTGAAGTACGGCGGAAGTGCCATGCTGGACGAGGAATTAAAGTATAATGTGATCCGGGATGTTGCGCTCCTGAAGCTGGTTGGCCTGAAGCCGATCATCGTTCACGGCGGCGGCAAGGAAATCAGTAAGTGGATCAGCCGGCTCGGCATGGAGCCTGCGTTTATCAACGGACTCCGTGTC
>CACYDN010000210.1 GCA_902773185.1 uncultured Lachnospiraceae bacterium
CCATCACCTTGTAATAAAAGTCCGGTTCAATGGTCAGCCACCTGCCGTACAGGTTATAGAACCTGGAAACCTTTCCGAGCAGCTCACCGGTATCCGCTGCACTCTTCATACCGATATGCAGCCATGCCCGGCTCTTTTTCGGTTTGATCGTACCAAACAGCCGCTTAATGATCTTTTTGATCCGCTTCAGCGTCTTTTTGGTATAAGGCTTTTCGAGAAACTGGAATACGTGTCTTTTCTTGGTATTCAGCTGATCTGCCTTTTGATAGATTTTATCCAGAATAATGTCCGCCTTCGTCTGGGCATCATCAATTTTACCCATGACCTTATCCGGAAGGGTTACCACCTCCTCAGTTGCGGCATTTTCAGCCGACGCAGCATCTCCCGCAGGAACATTATCTGTCTTCGCTTCTTCCTTTGCCGCTTCCTTTTCGGCTTTCTTTTCAGCCTTCTTCGCGGCCTTTTCGGCGGCTTTTCGTTCTTTTTCCGCCTTCTTATCCGCCTTTTTATCCACAGGCTTTTCCGGGCTTTCCGGCGTTTTATCCATTGCCCCGGAAGGCGCATCTACCGGCGCAGGATTCTCTCCTGTTAAAAGCTGTGGATCAATAACCCCATTTGACGAGATAAGCTCCGCCTCCGCAACCGGTTTCGGCTCAAACATTTTCCGGTGTACGACCCGGATGCCCAGTATTCTCGCACTGAGATCCAGTCCCGAGGGCTTATCATATTTTCCTGAAATGCCGACAATGAACCATCCGACCTTGATCCTTGCCCATAGGCTTTCTTCCGTTTTCTCTCCAGCCAGTCTGTACCGGAAGGGACAGAATAAAAGGAGCAGAATAAGCAGAAGAATCAGGCCGAGGATGATGAGCAGTATCCAGAGCAGCACCTTCAGGATGGTAAACACAACATGCATTTAAACCCCCTCCTTATCCGGTGCATAGTCCTCGCGGATCAAATCCACGAGAAGCTCCCTGGCTCCTTTTTGGGATGTGGATATGCCGAAAACCGTTAACCTGCGCTTCATTTTCCGGTAATACGGTTGAAGCAGCGTGTTAAACTCATAAATCTCATAAATCGCAGCCTCGGACAGAGGTTCCGTAATGAGATAGATCGGCATACCCGGTTTTTTCCGCGAGATCCGTTTCAGCATGCCGGAGAATTTCTTTTCATCCGCAACATCTGTATGCAGTTTTTCGGAAAAAACAAACTTCAAGCTTCTTCTCCTTATTCACCTGTCTCGGACAGGATCATCATATCCAGTATATTCTTTACAGCTGTGAGCTCGCTTCTGTCACTGCAGGCTCCCAGCGCTTTTCCAAAATACTCTCTGATTTCATCTTTCGTATTGAGAAATACCGGCACAAGGGATAACACACGGGCCATGCAGCTCCGCTTCATGACCTTTGACATGCCTTCCATCGCCAAATTGAGATCGTTAAACAATTCCGATCTGATCTTCAGGATGCCGTCTTCGCCGGCTTCCTCCCCAACGACCGTAAAATCACGCCCCGTATCCATATATAAACTGGAAGAAGTGAATAACTCCGCCTTATTCAGTCTCGCAACTTTTTCGGCAAGTTCCGGATAATCCGATGCATAATCCTTCCAGTCATCCGCCATGACGGTCAGGCGGGAAAGAACATCAAACAGTTCCTCCTGCACACCTTCCAGCTGCAGGAACAACGTATCGATATCTTCGGCTTCCTGATAAATATCTTCGGCCGCAAGACTTTTCTTCAGTATCTCCTCAGCTGTTTTATCCTTTTCATTCAGATATTCCGGCAGAACATCTGCTTTCGTCAGTGTAACAAGAAGCGCATCGTTCACGACCTCCGTCAGGAGCATGTTGCGGGAAACACCATCCTCTAAAAAGTTCGTTGCCGCCGTAAGCAGTCCTCTTGCGGTTTCATAGTTTTCCAGATTTGTTTCCGCACCGCTGACTTTTGCAAGTTCCTTGTAAGTTCCGAGCAGTTCGGGATATTCCTCAAATACACCCGTTTTTTCGTCCGTAAATACCTCACGGATAGCCGCTGCAAAGTCCTCTGCCGCCGAAAGGTCACCGCCTTTGTACAGCATGAGCGAATTGCTGATAATATCGAAAAAGCGCTGTTTGGACATCCGGACCGGAAGCTCCGCCACTATACTCTGGATGCGGGTACTGGTGACGACTTTATCCTGATCGGCAAATGCAAAACGGAACGCTGCATCAGCCAGTTCATCTGTATTGATATCGGATACGGAGCCGGTTGCCGTGGGTTCGATCCGGTTTAAAACATATTCATAGTTGCCGAATGCATCGGTCAGGCGGGAAAGACTCCTCATTTCCCGAAGAAGTTCCTCTCGCTTACCGTTCAGGATATCTTCCGCACCCTCGGCTTCTTCCAGAAAAACCTTCCGCAGGATATCACGGATTTCCGTATAGGGCTCGCGTCTATCCTCCGATTCATCCGCAAGGCTTTCCATCAGCGAAAAAGTGTTCATGGCAAGCCTCTGCATTCCGTACCGGTAATAAGCCGTTGCCAGGAGGCTGATTGATTTTTTGATACTTTCCTCTGTATTTCTTCCTGCCCGGATATCCGTCAGCAAAATCTTACTCTCTTTGATCATAGTCTGTCTGTTTCCTTCTTATATCCTACTGATGCTCATGGGTGTAAAGATGATCCGCACAGTATTCCTTACCGCCGGAACACTTGGAGCAATACCGGAAATCCAGATCCGGTGCGTCTTTTTCCGTCCTGCCGCATATACAGCAACGATGCATCGGTGCGCCGTCCAGAGAATTTGTTGCCGGACGCAGGCGGATGATCTTATCGGCCTGTTGCTGCTCTTTCGACGATTTATCCCGATACTGCCAGTCTGCGGAAGCTCTCTTCTTGTGTGCCTGGTCTCCATGCAAACGATTTCCCTGCCGGACAGCATCCTGAAAGCTTCGCTGCCGTTTTCGCATAGCTCTGGGGAGACCGCTTAGACTCCTTGTCAGCAAATAGAACAAGGCGAAATGAATAACCATAGAGCAGATGACGCCGCGGTTCTGCAGATCGCCGTAGCGGATAAAGTCATAGGCCAGGAAAAAGAGATCCAGATAAGCCAGCCATTTCATCTTCACGGGAATGATCATATATAGAAGAACCACCTGTTCCGTAAAGATGACGGCAAAGGCCAGGAAAATGCTGACACACATATAATGTGTAACATTATACACATAGTTATAGTCACCGATCGTGAGCTTATCCACCTTCACATCGAAATAGGCGGAAATGTTTTTCAAATATGAGAAGAAATACTGATATACCCCCAGCAGGCAAGACACCAGATCAACGATAAGAATCTGCCCGAAAATAAAGAAGTTGAAGGTCAGCCTACCCCATATTTTTTCCAGATTTACACAAAAGAAAAAAAAAAAAAACATGTTGATGGGCATAAACAGGGCATTGATTCCTTTTAGTGAATAAGGAATGGTGAAAAGCCAGGTAAAAAGACGCCAGACTTCACCATGCTTCAGAATCTTATAGGGATTCAGGGTGAGTTTATAGTAGAAAGGGTTATCGGTGTAATACAAAAGATAACCTACGAGGAAACATCCGACGATGATGAAGGGGAGGTATGGGATGCCTTTATTCCTGTTTTTCTGGAATGTTTTCTGCAGTGACATATTTGCTCCAATCGATATGGCTTAATGAGTAAGAGGGTCTGTTCGAACACACTGTTCACAGACTCAGCTCTCGCACTCGCACGGTTCCC
>CACYDN010000211.1 GCA_902773185.1 uncultured Lachnospiraceae bacterium
CATTTTGTCCAGCATTACTATTACTGTACGGTGTCTCCATCTGACCTTCATCAAAAAGAGATCTTGCGTTACTGGGTTCCTTCAGTTGCATAGGCACCTCCCTCAGTTATCTTCTCTTCAGATATACAATAACCTTACGATAAGGCTCCTCACCTTCTGAACGTGTAGTCACATAACGGTCGGATTGAAGTGTGGAATGAATTATCCTTCTTTCATAAGGATTCATGGGTTCCAGTGTAACCGGACGACGGGTCTTCTTTACCTTGAAAGCAATGTTCTTGGCCAGATTCTCAAGCGTCTCTCTGCGGCGCTCTCTGTAATTCTCCGTATCCAGCTTCACGCGGATATAGCTTTCACTCTTCTTATTTACATACAGGCTGATCAGATACTGCAGGGCATCCAGTGTTGCGCCATGCTTACCGATGATGAAGCCCATGTCAGGACCTTCCACATCAATGTTGATACCATGATTTTCCTGATCAATAGAAACATCTACTGTAACATCCTTCATCTCCATTGCCTGGAAGATGTTCTCCACATAAGTCTTTGTTTCTTCCGCAACGGATTCCGGAATCGGAGTAACCGGTTTTGCAGGTTCAGCCTTCTTGACGGGTTCGCTCTTCTTGACGGGAGCTTCCTTCTTTTCCGCTTTTACCTCGCCGGAAAATTTCACATATTCTTTCTTTTCAGACTCTTCTTTCTTTTCCTGAACAGCTGCAGCCTTCGGTGAATCATCATTTAAGATATCATCCAGGCTCTTTCCTTCTTTTGCTTTTACCTTGATCACTGCAGGCTTTGCACCGATTCCGAAAAATCCGGCACTGCCCTTAGATACCACCTCAATATCCAAATCAGTTGACGGAACCCCAAGTTTTGCTGCGGCTTCGATCACAGCATCATCTACTGTTTTCCCCTGAAACTCTGTATAGTCCATTATTTCCTTTCTCCTTTATTGTTGAAATCTCTTACCGCATTGGCTTTCGCGGAAAGACTTCCTGCTCTATATTTGGCCTGCGGTTTTCCGGAATTTTTATCATTAGATGACGAATCATCATTTTTATCCGGTGAATAACTCTTCAGATTGTAAGAGCCGTATTTGGAAATACCTCTCTGGTTTGCTCTTGCTTCAGCAGACCTGTCCTGTCCCTGCGCTGCATCCTGCATACGCTCCATCCAGCTCTTCTTACCTTTAGCTTTTCTCTTTTCCATCTTTTTGGCAGCTTTATCCATCTGTTTCTTCACAATGGCATCCATATCTGCCCGCTTATAATAAGCATTTGTAAGTACTGTGATCAAAAATCCGATTGCCGCACTGGCTGCCCAGTAGAGACCAACACCGGCGGGTACGGAAAGACAGATAAAGAATGAGAAGAACGGCATGATATACGTCATGGTCCGCATGGACTTCATGGATGCATCCTGCTGCGGATCTCCGGTTGACTGCTGCGGCATGACTTTCATGCTGAGGAACTGGAATACAAATGAAAGAATAGGAATGATAAGTGCCCATGATAATTTATATCCGGGTGCCTCAGTCAGATTAATACCAAAAAAAGTATTTGTTTTTTCAATATTATTTACATTTTCTTCGATTCTGTTTACAACATCGGGTACAGCATTAAAAGTTTCCTTCAGCTTATCAAACACATCACCTGTGCACTTTCCAAGAATATCAATAACACGATTGATAGACTTTCCTGCATCTGAAGTAGAAGCATCGGAGCCCGTTGCAATCTTTCCTGCCGTTTTAACGTATGCCTTAAGGGATTTTTCATCAGAAACAAAGGCCTGCAGTTTTTCCACACCATTCGGTGCCGAATAGATGGCCTTTGCAATCGGAGTATAGAGACCCTTTACCTTATCTACGTAAGCCGGAATATTCTGGATTACGCGGTAAAGTGCGAAGAAAATGGGCAGCTGAACCAGAGCGGTTAAGCACCCTGCTGACATCTTGATTCCGTATTTGCTTTGCAGCTCACGCATTTCCCGCTGCTGATTGATGAGTGACTCCTGGTCTTTTTTGCCCCTGTACTTTTTCTGAATCTTGTTCATTTCGGGACGAATGTATTCCTGAATCTTGGAAGACCTGGTGGTCTTTAAGTTTGTGGGGAATAGCATCAAACGAACAATAATGGTAAATACAATGATAGAAAATCCAATACTATGGATATTTATCGAATAGAAAACATTGTAAATGGCATTCAAAATATGACCCAAAAGCCAGGAAAGGGGTCCTAAAATGGTGCCGCTTGATTTCGTCAGTATCATCCTTACTCCTTTTAAGGAACCGGATCATACCCTCCTTTTCCGAAGGGATTGCAACGCAAAATACGCCAGACGGTCAGTCTGGTTCCTTTTAAAAATCCATATTTTTCATATGCCTGCAAGGCATATTCGGAACAGGTAGGATAGAATATACAGGTTCCGTGTCCTTTTAGCCCCGACAGATGCTTGCGGTAAAAACGGATAAGCGCAATACAAACTTTTTTCAGCATTATTCCTGATTACCTTTTCAATCGATCAATAGATGATGTTTTTCACACAAATGAAGAAAAGCACTTTCAATTTCATGGAAGCCTTTTCCTTTTGCGGTGACCCGGCCTACCACGACAATGTCATAGCCGGTTTTTATTCGATCTAAATTCAGTCTGCAGCTTTCTCTGACGAGTCTTGTGAGACGATGTCTCACTACACTATTACCGACCTTTTTACTCACGGAGATTCCCAGTCTACTGTACACCAGGTCGTTTTTCAGAATGTACATCACTAAATATTTGTTGGCAAACGATTTTCTGTGGGTATATACCCTGCCAAAATCTCCGGAGCTTTTAAGTGTTATCACCTTACTCATTACGCGGATAACACTTTTCTTCCCTTAGCACGTCTGGCGCTGAGCACCTTACGGCCGTTAGCTGTCTGCATTCTCTTACGGAAGCCATGTACTCTTTTTCTGGAGCGATTCTTCGGCTGGAATGTCATTTTCATAACGATTTACCTTCCTTTCCTTAATATTTGTTTCATCACAACAGTTTTCTCTGTTGAAATGCATAGCCCTATTATTCTATTTTATAAAGCTGTAAAAGTCAAGCCGTGAAATAATTATTTTTGCTTATAGTTTACGTAAGTTATCCACAAATTGTGGTATGATTGTGGATAACTGTGTGGATAACTGTTGGTATGTTGTTGGAATATGTTGATTATATGAACAAAACCATCCTATTTACTCAGTTTTTCCTGTAGATTAGCAAAAGGCATTTTCCACAAAAAAAACTCTAATAATTTACATAACTCCCTACGTGCAAAAACTTGTCTAAGGCTTCAATTTATAGTACAATACTATAGATGTATATATTATATGGGGAAGGGTTATATATTAATATGAAGAAAAAGATTGAAGAGAACTGGGATGAGATATTATCCATCCTGGAAAAACATTATGATGTTTCCAATATCATCGTGGAAACCTGGATCCGCTCTCTTGAGATTTTTGATGTCCGCGATAATACCGTCTATTTTTTTGTGGATGAAAAAAGGGGAAAGCATGGTGTAGAATATCTCCGCAACAAAGGCTACGATATTTACCTGCTTTCTGCTATCCGTGAATTTTTCGTAGATCCGAATATTGAGCTGGTCATCGATGAAAAATCCGCACTGGAGGCTATGGATTCACAAAAAGAAGCGGGCGATGAAAAATCCGGTGTTCAATCTTCCTACCGCAGCGCTGTGGAAAACAGCAACCTGAATCCCAAATATACATTTGAAAACTTTATTGTAGGGGAAGGTAACCGCCACGCCTATGCAACATGTGCGGCCGTGGCTGATTATCCGTGCCAGGATAACTTTAACCCCCTCTTTCTTTATGGCGGTTCCGGACTTGGCAAGACACATCTGATCCAGTCCATCGCCCATTATATCCTGCAGCATGATCCGAAGATGAACGTTCTCTACGTTACTTCGGAAATGTTCACCAACGATATCATCGAAGCCATTCATAAAAATAAGACCGATGAATTCAGGGCAAAATACCGTCAGGTGGATGTTCTGATCATTGATGATATTCAGGAAATCATCGGCAGAGAAGCGACCCAGCAGGAATTCTTCAATACCTTCAATTATTTATATGAAGCAAAAAAACAGATCATCATTTCGTCGGACCGGCCGCCGAAGGAAATCAAATCTCTTGAGGAAAGACTCCGGTCCCGGTTTGAATGGGGTGTTCCGATCGATATCCATGCCCCCGACTATGAAACTAGTATGGCCATCCTTCGGAATAAGGCAGAGCTGAATAATCTAAGGAACATACCCGAGGAAGTTCTGAAATATATTGCGGAAAACATTGTATCCAACGTCCGCGAGCTGGAAGGCGCACTGAATAAAATCAGTGTATACGCAACACTTAGTAATGATAAGATTACCGAAGAGCTGGCCAAGGAAGTTTTAAAGGATCTTGTTTCCAACGATCAGGGAATGAAGCTTACACCGGAAATGATCCTGTCAGCTGTTTCCGAACATATGGAAATTTCGGTGGAAGACATTATTTCCTCCAAAAGAAGTAAGGAAATTGCTTCGGCAAGACAAATTTTCATGTATCTCTGCCGCCAGCTGACCGATAAGAGCCTGCAGGCCATTGGTGAAACCATCGGCGGAAAAGATCACTCCACTGTCCACAACGGTATTATGCAGACGGAAAAGAAAATGAAGCAGGATCCACAGCTTCGTTCCACTATCAACATAATTATCAACAAATTAAACCCCGGCCAGTGAAAAGACTGTGAATTCATGATTTTGACCTTATATAAAATCCACAGAGCTCAACAGAAATCCAAAACGGTTTTCTCACCCATTTTTGGATAAAAAACGGCTGAAAATAAGGCTTTTGAGGACATATCCACAAATCAACAACGCCTATTATTATTATGACTAAATTATATTATTCCCGGGATTCCTTCCTACGCGCCCGCGGAATGTTACGAAAGGAGAAACATTTCACATGTTCATCAAATGCAAAAAAGGAGACCTGTTATCCGGTATCAATATTGTTTCCAAAGCGGTTGCCGGAAAAACAACCAAACCGATTCTGGAGTGTATCCTGATCGAAGCAAAGAACGGTATGATCCGTCTTACGGGAAACAACCTGAATCTTGGTATTGATACCTATATTGAAGGAACCATTCTGGAAGAAGGTGTGGTTGCTCTTCAGGCAAAACTCTTTTCTGATATTGTAAGAAAACTTAGGGATAATGATGTAAGCATCCAGACAACCAGCGATTACAAGGTTACCATTACCTGCGAAAAAACAAATTTTGCAATTCAGTATATGGATGGAGCGGATTTCCCCGCACTTCCGGCTGTGGATAAAGAAAAGAGTGTACAGATTTCCCAGCTTGCTTTGAAAGATGTGATCCGTCAGACCATATTCTCCATTGCCAATAATGAAAATCAGAAGATGATGACCGGCGAACTGATGGAAGTTAAAAACAATGTTCTTACGGTTGTATCTCTGGATGGACACCGCATTTCCATCCGTAAAATGGAGCTTGCCGGTGATAATTCCGACATGAGCGTTATTGTTCCGGGCCGTACACTGATTGAAATCAGCAAGATTCTTACCGGCGGCGCTGAGGACATGATTCAGATTTATTTTGAAAATACATATATTCTCTTCGAATTTGAAAATACAAGGGTTCTTTCCCGTCTGATTGATGGTGAGTATTTCCGGATTTCCCAGATGCTCTCCATGGATCACAGAATGGTAGTAAATGCCAACAGGTTGGAGCTCATGTCCTGTATCGACAGAGCAAGCCTTCTGATTCAGGAAACAGACAGAAAGCCGATCATTGTCAGTGTAAAGAATGATAACAATCTGTATATCAGACTGGATACCAACATGGGTTCCATGAAGGAAGAAATGGAAATTGAGAAAGAGGGCGGCGAGATCATTATCGGTTTCAACCCTGCCTTTATCATGGATGCCCTCCGGGTAATCGATGATGAGTCCGTTTCCATTTACATGAAGGATTATAAGAGCCCCTGTATTATAAGGGATGAAGAAGAAACATATTCGTATATCATTTTACCGATTAACATCAACGTAGGAGCGTATCAGTAAATGAAAGATGAAATCGTGATCAAAGACGAGTTTATCAAACTGGGCCAGGCCATGAAGCTTTCGGGAATGGTAGAAAGCGGAATTATGGCTAAAATGGTCATCCAGAGCGGCAATGTGCTGGTGAACGGTGAAAAAGACGATAGAAGAGGCAGAAAATTATATGATGGCGATACCTTCACCTTTGAAGGAAAAACCGTAACAGTAAAGAGTACCTATGTACATTGATAGTCTGGAACTCCAAAAATTCAGAAATTATGAAACCCTTTCCATCAGCTTTCAGAATGGCATGAATATCCTGTATGGGGAAAATGCCCAGGGAAAGACAAATATTCTGGAAGCGGTATATATTGGGGCTACCACCCGGAGCCATAGGGGAGCTAAGGACAAGGAAATCATCCGTTTCGGTGAGGAAAGTGCCCACATCCGTATTAACATGAAAAAAAGGGATGTGGGACATAAGATTGATCTGACACTTCGAAAGAATAAGCCGAAATCCGGAGAAATTGACGGTCTTAGTATCAGGCGTTCCGCGGAGCTGTTTGGCATGCTTCCGGTGATATTCTTTTCGCCGGAGGATCTTTCCGTTGTCAAAAACGGTCCTGTTGGCAGAAGAAGATTCATGGATATGGAAATCTGCCAGCTGAGCCGGCTCTACTATACGAATCTGCAGAATTATAATAAAGTGCTGGATCATCGAAATCATCTGCTGAAGGATATGCAGATGAAAAGCGGCTTTTCGGATATGCTTGATGTTTTAAGTCTGCAGCTAGTAAAGGCCGGATCGGACATCATTCGGGAAAGAGAAAACTTTCTGAACATGATGAATGAAATCATCCGGGAAATCCACCGGGAACTGACGGATGGAAAGGAAGAAATCTTTCTCAAATACGAAAAAAACGTAAATGAGGATGATTTTGAAAAAGTACTGAAGGATAAAAGAAAAATGGAAATCCGTCATGGCATGACGGAGGTAGGTCCCCATCGGGACGATTTTGCCATTATTGTGAACGGTATTGATGTCAGAACCTTTGGTTCCCAGGGACAGCAGCGGACTGCTGCACTTTCCCTGAAACTCGCGGAAATTGAAATGATCAGGAAAATCCTGAACGATGATCCTGTTCTTCTTTTGGATGATGTCATGTCTGAGCTGGATTCCAAAAGGCGGGAAGCATTGGTCAAAAGACTCGGAAATATTCAGACAATTATGACCTGCACCGGTTATGATGAATTCATCCGGAAGGAAGAAGGTCACAGTAAACTCTTTAAAATCACAAACGGTACGATTCAGGAGGAAGCAAATGGGTGAAACGGGATATGATGCGGAACAGATACAGATCTTAGAGGGTCTGGAGGCTGTCAGAAAAAGACCGGGCATGTATATCGGAAGTACATCCACAAGAGGTCTTCATCACCTGGTTTATGAAATTGTGGATAATTCAGTAGACGAAGCCCTTGCCGGTTATTGCAGTGAGATTCAGGTGTTTATCAACACGGATAATTCCATTACGGTAATCGATAACGGAAGAGGAATACCGGTAGGTATTCAGTCGAAAGCAAAAAGACCGGCTGTAGAGGTGGTCTTTACTGTGCTGCATGCGGGAGGAAAATTCGGCGGTGGCGGATATAAGGTATCCGGCGGTCTACATGGCGTAGGTTCCTCTGTAGTAAATGCACTTTCCGAATGGCTTGAGGTTGAGGTTTCCCGGGAAGGGAAGGTTTATAAGCAGAGATATGAAAGAGGCGTTGTCTGCTATGATCTGAAGGTTGTCGGTGAAACCGATAAGACCGGAACAAAGGTAACCTTTAAGCCGGACGGAACCATCTTTGA
>CACYDN010000212.1 GCA_902773185.1 uncultured Lachnospiraceae bacterium
GTGTTACTTTCTGCGCGCCACACACGGGACAGGGTGCACCCGCATCCGTGATTTCCGCGCCGCATTCATTACAAAATTCTGACATACTGTCTTCCTCTCGAAATTATGCATATTGGACTCATCACTCTGAAAGAAATGGATATCCGTTCCATACTCTCATGCGTGATTTCATTCTATTCATTAACATACCTAAATCTACAGTGCCTATTATATCATCCGGACTGATGAAAGATTCTGCATCAAATCAGTTTACTCAACCTTGAAATCACCCACTTGGTTAAACTTAAACCAGGTGATTGATTCCGACGGCCGACTTGTTAATACTTCCGAAGTTTTTCCATTATGCTTTTTAGGATCCATATAAACAATAATATACTTTGTAAGCCAACTATTTTTACTTTGATATTGATATTCGTTGCATTCAAATACAACATAATTTCCCGACTCTATGCCAAAACGATAATACTCCTTATAAACAAAGCCGATGTTATCTTTCAAAACATATATATTATCGCCATTATGATGTTGAACCTCAGAAGTCTTCTTTTTTTTCATCACCTCATCATACACAAAAGCACAGAATTCTTTTCCGTACTTTTCCTCATAGGATGACTGAACATTTTTCTTTGCTGAATCCTCCGTTGTGCTCTTTGTCGTAGACTTTTGCGTTGTAGCCGTCGTGCTTTTTGCAGTTGTTTCCTCAGCCTTCTTCTCAGACGATTTTTTCCACGGCGAATATACAACTATCGCAACAACGATCAGGATAATGACCAGTATGCAGTTGAGTATATTCCGCTTCGAAAACATCCTGCCATCCGCCTTTCCGGGATCAATCCGCCTTTTTCTTTTCGTCATTCATATTGAGCAGCATCTTCATTGCCTTGGTATAGGAAACCTTATTTCCCTTGTAAAGCGACATCATCTTGTAGCACTTGCCGGCCACGTAGATGAAAAGCAATGTGCAGGCCACCATGATGAAAAGTCCCAGAAGGGATACCCCGATGGACGCACTGCCGGAGGAAGCTGCGCCGGGAAGCGCCATAGCTCCCGTAAAGGGAATGAGGCAGATCCACGTCGGCATTACATCCCCCATGCCCTTTGCCATAACCACGAGGAACGCGATGACCGTAACGATCGTAAACAGTCCCTGGTTGGAGGCCGCTTCCTCCTTCGTGGACGCAATGGCTCCGCCGATGGTCGCAAGAGACGCAAAGAGTACGATGGACAGACAAAGGATCAGGACTGCGATTGCAAGTCTGCCGGGTGTAAACGCGCCCATATCTCCAATGGATTTCAGGAAACGGTAAACGCTAAAGGATGAATCCGGATTGGTGTGTCCGACAATCTGATAGCCGACCACAAAGCCAAGGATGATGGAAATCCCCCAGGCTGCCAGCTGGATCACAGCCGCCAGAAGAACACCCAGCATCTTACCGAAAACCATTGCCTCGGGAGCAACCGAAATCAGCATGGTATCCATCAGCTTGGAAGACTTCTCCATGACAACTACATTCATGATCGTTACACCGTACGTGAGTACGACAAAGTAAATGATAAACATGGAAAAATACGTAACGATCATCCGGAATACGGAAAGAATATCCTCATTTTTCTTCTGGATCTTTGCATCGGAGTCAGCCAGAAGACTGGACCGGGAGGCATAGCCATCCGTATCAAAAACGTCCTGCTCGGTGTCCAGACCGAGGTCCATGGATTTCTCCAGATCCAGGCCGGAACAGAGCATGGCAAAAACCATATCATTTTTAGAGATGAATTTATCCAGGTTCTTTGCTTTTTTCTCTGTAATATCACTGCCTTCCGGAACGATAATGGTATACTCCACTCTCTTATCCGGGCGGATGGCTTCCACAACAAGCGTATTCTTCTCGCCCTTCGCCTTCACATCATTAAGAGCCTCCGTAACACTGTTCATCCGCTCAAACTTGATATTTGCATAGGACGGCTCTTCTGCCACAAAGGCCAGCATTGAGAACTGATCCAGGTCCGTCAGGTCTGTGGCAATGATCACGCGGTCGGCATCGCAGGGCTTCAGTTCCTTCTTTCCCTTGGAGCTGACCTTGTCACCGATCACCAGAATGAGCAGCGGCGCTGCAAAAAGCACCAGCGCTATGATGATCGTCAAAATCTTATATCCTTTGGATTCCGTCTGATGACGGAAGGTAAATCGAAATACTTTTCCTAAATTCTTAAACATGTCCCACTCCTCCTAACCATTCATGGATCTGAAAATCCGCTTCAGTGTCGGCTTGGACTTGTCACTGAGAAGCAGGTTTCTGTATACCCGCGCCATCAGGAAGAACAGGCCGCCCAGCAATACGAGCTGGATCAGATACGACAGGAGAAGGGTTGCGAGTCCAACCCGGCCGGTTACATAAAGAACCGGAAGTGTATAGAAGGAAAGCGGCGGAACAAGGGCTGCAATCTGGCACACCATAGAAGTATCCATGCTGCCGACCAGGAATGCGCCGGCATAACCGATTACTGCCAGAATCATACAGGTTCCTGTTGCCGAGGAAATATCCTCGTCGGAACTGCATGCGCTGCCAAAAATACCGCTGATGATACCGGAAATCAGATATCCGAGGATTACCGTGGCAAGCATGATGACAAAACCCATGATTCCGTAATCACGGAAAATACTGAAATCAAAGGACGGGCCGCTATATCGTTCATCCATGTCAACCAAGCTCCGCATGACCTTGTCCGAAATCATGGATCCCACGTAACCGCAGATCAGGACGGACAAAATGTAGGTCATCATACCAAGGATTTTGCCCATCAGAAGCGCAGCCGGCCGCACCGAAACAAGAAGCGTCTCTACCAGTTTGGAATGCTTCTCTTCGTTCACGGATGCAATAATATAGGAAACGGACATACTTGCAACAATAAAGATCAGAATCGCAAAGGCGGAAATGGTTCCCATCAGTTCACTCTGCGATGTGGTCTTTTCCATATCCTCCAGATAGTCTTTTTCCAGCTCCACACCGTTGCTGTTGATTCCCTGGGAAATCGAGGCAATCCCCTCTTCACTGGTATTGGCATAGGCCAGTCTCGCCCGAAACAGGCTGTTCGAAACGTTTTCGGCAAGGTCATCGGCATGCTTCACCTCGATTTCGGAACCGGGTGCAAGGATGACATCTACATGATAGCCCTCTTCATCCAGAGAAATAATAGCCTCCGCATCTCTCGGACCAAGGTCTTGAACCGGCTGATCCGCCTCCGCAAAATCAGTTGACGGAAGGTTTGCTGCCGGAAGACCCATTTCCATTTCCCCGTAAGGGATCGGTGTCTCATTGACAAGAATCACCTTTTCGATTTTGGAATCGCCCAGGTCGATGACCTTCATGGCATCCACATTTTGGGCAACGCCCGATGAGGAAAAATAGGAAATCGGTCCCATCAGGGCCATCATCAAAACAAAGATGATAAATGACGCAATATACGTCTTATTCTTGAAGGTCTGCTTCAGCGTGAAGAAAAATACATGCTTGAAGCCCTTCATGCTGTATATGTTTTCTGTCTTATTTTTCACTTGCCGCATCCTCCCCTACTTCTCTGACAAAAATTTCATGGAGAGACAGCTCTGACAGGTCAAAGCGGACAATGGTGACGCCGGCGGATACCAGCTTTGCAAGAAGTGCATTCGCCTGCGCATCGCCGGTCACTCTGAGATGATATTCCATTTCCTTTTCGGTAAGGATTTCAATGCCGGCTTCCTTGATATACGGCGTAACATCCACCTCTGTCTTCAGAATAAGGTTCACTCTGCCGTAAGACTTTTTGATATCGTTCAGGTTACCGGTCACCATGGCTTTGGAACGGTGCAGGATGGTAATATCCGTACAGAACTCTTCCACCACCTCCATCTGGTGGCTGGACATGATGATATATTTTCCTGCTGCGATCTGTTCGCGGACAACCTCCTTCAGAATATCCGCATTCACCGGATCCAATCCGGAGAAGGGTTCATCCAGTACAAGGAGCTGCGGATCGGAAAGCATAGCAATCAGGAACTGGATTTTCTGCTGATTACCTTTCGACAGCTGATCGGGGCTCTTCGGTTTTACTTTCTTCTTTTTTCTTTTCGCTGTATTGGACGGCTCAGCGCCTTCCTCTATCGCCTTGGCCTCTGCAGCCTTTTCGGGATACAGATACTCTTCAACCTTCAGACGCTCAGCCCAGTAAGCGATACGGTCTTCCAGCTCCTTGCCGCTTACACCGCGAAGATTGCCGAAATACCTGATCTGATCCAGGAGGGAGTACTTGGGATAAAGACCTCTTTCCTCGGCAAGATAGCCGATATTGCATACATCAAAATTCAGCGGCTGGTCGTTCCAAAGGGCGCTGCCGCCATCCTTTTCGAGCATACCCAGGATCATCCGTATTGTTGTTGATTTTCCGGCACCGTTGGTACCGAGAAGTGCATATACGCCCGGTTTTTCCATCTCGAAGCTGATATGGTCCACTACTACCTTATCACCATACTTCTTAAACAGATCCTTCACATAAAGTCCCACGTTTACGTCCTCCATTCCTTATACACTGTTTGCACAGTTTTTTTACACATACGA
>CACYDN010000213.1 GCA_902773185.1 uncultured Lachnospiraceae bacterium
CAAACGATCACCCATTGATGATCCGGTTTATGCCTTCATGGACAAAAAGCGGGCTCAAGGCAAACCTTACTATGTGTATATGACTGCAGGTGCCAACAAGTTCCTTCGGATCTACTACGGACGGGTCAACGAATATTTATCCACACTTTCAGAAGGCGAATAACTGAATTACTCTTTACACTCTCAGGCCAGCATTCTATGGTGGCGTATTTGCAATACCTCAAGTTCAACCTGTATGAAATTTTCAAGGTCCATCATTTTCTGCTTGACTTTTTATTTGCAGACTCGATTAAGCAGTTGAGAAATTATGAGCAATTGGGAATATTGAGCGATTGGGAAATGAAAAAGCAGCTGCAAATTGCAGCTGCCTGATTTAGCTGAAAAACAAGCCGGAAGCTATGATGCAACCGGCTTGCTGTTATCTTGTATTAGTTTTCTGCATCCTCAATCAGTCCGTGCCATTCCTGAAGGGAATGAATCCGGCCGTGACTGCGGTTCTTCATGTGATCGATTCCTTCTGCGGCAGCACGTCCGGCTGCAATCGTTGTGATATAAGGAATCTTGTTCTTGATGGCTGCCTTTCTGAGGTAGCTGTCATCGTGGACGCTTTCTTTACCGGCAGGAGAGTTGATGATCAGCTGAATATCTCCGTTGGTGATATGATCCAGTACATTGGGTCTACCTTCGTAAAGCTTCTTCACCTTTTCTGCGGGAATGCCGGCCTCGTTGATGAGGTCACAGGTAGTTCCGGTTGCCATGATCTTGAAGCCGTTTTTGTAAAGGAGCTCAGCTACCGGTACCACTTCGGGTTTTTCCTGACGGTTAACGGAGAGGAGAACGGTTCCTTCCAGCGGAATCGTGGATTTTGCAGCTTCCTGCGCCTTGTAGTAAGCACCACCGCTTGACTGGGAAAGACCGAGAACCTCACCAGTGGAACGCATTTCGGGTCCGAGGATCGGGTCAACCTCCGGGAACATGTTGAAGGGGAACACAGCTTCCTTCACGCCGTAGTACGGAATATGTCTTTCTTTCAAAGCCGGAACAGGAGAGGGCTGTCCGGTCAGCTCGGAAACAATGATCTCTGTTGCAAGCGGTACCATCCGGATGCCGCAGACCTTGGATACGAGCGGTACGGTACGGGATGCTCTCGGATTGGCCTCCAGAACGAATACCTTGCCATCTTCAATGGCATACTGCATATTCATAAGGCCGACAACGTGCATTTCTTCAGCAATCTTCCGGGTGTATTCCTTGATGGTCTCCAGGTTTTCCTGAGAAATATGCTTGGACGGAATGATGCAGGCGGAGTCACCGGAGTGGATACCCGCAAGCTCAATATGCTCCATAACGGCCGGTACAAAGGCATGTGTACCATCGGAGATGGCATCTGCTTCACACTCGGTTGCATGGTGCAGGAAACGGTCAATCAGGATGGGGCGGTCCGGCGTAACGCCTACGGCAGCCTCCATATAGCCTGTCATGCTCTCATCGTCATAAACGACCTCCATGCCGCGTCCGCCAAGAACGTAAGAGGGACGAACCATAACAGGATAACCGATTTCATTGGCAATCTTTGTAGCTTCTTCCACTGTGGTTGCCATGCCGGCTTCAGGCATCGGGATGCCAAGCTTATCCATCATGGCACGGAACAGATCTCTGTCTTCGGCAAGATCAATCACCTCGGGAGAGGTGCCCAGGATCTTTACGCCGTTCTTTTGGAGCTCAGCAGCAATGTTAAGCGGTGTCTGACCGCCAAACTGTGCAATAACACCGACAGGCTTTTCCTTCCGGTAGATACTGAGTACATCCTCTGTCGTAAGCGGTTCGAAGTAGAGCTTATCGGAGGTATCGTAGTCTGTGGATACGGTCTCCGGGTTGCAGTTTACGATGATGGTCTCGTAGCCAAGCTTTTTCAGGGAAAGAGAAGCATGTACACAGCAGTAATCGAACTCGATACCCTGACCGATACGGTTGGGACCGCCGCCCAGGATCATGATCTTTTTGGCATTGTCCGTAGCTGTGTTATTGTCAGGTGCATTGTAGGTGGAGTAGAAGTACGAACTGTCCTTTGTACCGCTTACGTGAACGCTGTCCCAGGTTTCTGTCACGCCGATGGATTCACGCTTTTCACGGATCGCATCCTCGGTTACGCCAAGGATTTCGGAGAGGTACTTGTCGGAGAAACCGTCCTTCTTTGCCTGGGTTAGTGCTTCATTGGAGGGAACCGTTCCCTTAAATTCGGCTACCAGAGCTTCCTCTTCATCCACAAGCTCCTTCATCTGTTCGATGAAATACTTCTTAACGTGGGTGATCTCATGAATCTCATCCACCGTAGCACCCTTGCGGATTGCTTCATACATCATGAAGTGACGTTCGCTCGAGGGGGTGATGAGCATCTGCAGGAGGGTATCCTTGGAGAGCTCATTGAAATTCTTTACATGACCGAGACCATAGCGGCCCTTTTCCAGAGAACGGACAGCCTTCTGGAATGCTTCCTTATAGGTCTTGCCGATGCTCATGACTTCGCCGACGGCACGCATCTGTGTTCCAAGCTTGTCTTCCACGCCCTTGAATTTTTCAAATGCCCAGCGAGCAAATTTTACAACGACATAGTCGCCGTCCGGAACATATTTATCGAGTGTGCCGTACTTGCCGCAGGGGATTTCGGAAAGCGTAAGGCCGGAGGCCAGCTTTGCGGATACAAGAGCAATCGGGAAGCCGGTAGCTTTGGAAGCCAGGGCGGAGGACCGGGAGGTCCGGGGATTGATCTCGATGACGATGATCCTGTCGGATACGGGGTCGTGAGCAAACTGCACGTTGGTTCCGC
>CACYDN010000214.1 GCA_902773185.1 uncultured Lachnospiraceae bacterium
AGATTTTCCTTTTCTTTCTTAGAAAACGCTGTTATTAGATATATAATTTCAAAACCGGAAACATCTGTATAGCATACTCTTATACTTCCACTTTTTCCTTTGTTTTCCAAAGCCAATCTTAGTTTTCGAATACCGCCCGTCCCTTTCATAAGGACACCTGCATCCGGATATTTCAACAGATAATCCTGCAATTCAAACAATTCATCATCGCTTAAGCCTAATTCCTTCCACCTTTTCGAAAACAATGGCATTTCAATAAACGACCTTTTCATTCAATTCACCCCTCATTATAGCCCCTATATTATAGGGTGTCAATCTGATATATTCAGATGTTTATAAATGGTAATAATAGTAATTATCAAATTGAGATTTCTGAAAACAAAAATGCTATTTCTCCCATGATACCATGATATAATCCGTTATTCTCATTTATGAACTGAATTGCCTCCACAGGTAACTGAATTCCTGTTTTCGCTCCATTTTGTTGCATTTTGGGGATTTCGACGTCGTGGGAAGGGCGTTCGAGGACACGATGATAATAATTGCCGCCCGATAGATGTCCCTCTACATGCCCAAAACCAGCCTATCATCCCATTCAATCAAAAATAATTCTTATCGGAAACGTTACCGGACCAAATGCTTGCCTGTTTTCCCATGGCACCAAAAGCCTAGTCCAAGCCTCCCTGCAGTTTAAAAAGTTCTATCACGTCAAGTGGATTCTTTCTCATTCCGTCCACTCTTTCTTTTTCTATATACATGAATTCATTAATGATTCCCACCCAAAGTTTCCCAATCCACACTTAAAACAGTGGCATCCGCTCTGTTATTTACCAGCTCTACCTTTACTGAATTCTGATTTTTTCAATATGCTCTCTTTTTTTTCGGATTCCCATCCATTGTCCTTCCATTTTTCAAGCCAGCCAGCCTAAGAATGGGTGGGAATCTTTCATAAAACTGCTTATAGTGAAATCCACGCCCGAAATCAGTTTACATAACGCCATTCTATGCTTACTCAAACCGAAAAATGGGTGGGAATGCATTCGTAGACGGGACAATTGCTTCCATTTTCGGATTTCACACAGGATATTATTGCATTAACAAGCTTACGTCATTGCTTCCGGCTCGGCATTTCCACACTCGAGCAAGAAAAAACTCTCCTGCTCGAAAAAGCGGGGTCACCGGATGTCTTGATTCGTAAACAAGCTTACAACATAGCTTCCGGCTCGTTGCTTTCACTCTTAAGCAAGGAAAAGCCCGCTGAAATCCTAACAGCAGAAGCCTCACCGGCCATAATCTTTCACTCTTAAGCAAGGAAAAGCCCGCTGAAATTCTAACAGCAGAAGCCTCACCGGCCATAATCTTTCACTCTAAAGCAAGAAAAAGCCCGCTGAAATTCTAACAGCAAAAGCCTCACCGGCCATGATCATTCACTCTCAAGCAAGGAAAACAGCCCCGCCGAAACGGCGGGGCTGTGTTTGCCAAGTATTAGCTTTCTTACAGTGAAGAATTCACTTCACAAGCGAGGTGTCTCACGCTTTGTTTGCGGAACCGAATACAGCTACGCGATCCTTAACCTCATCGCGGATAGCCTGTGCGCCGGGAGCAAGCAGCTTACGCGGATCGTAACCCTTGCCTTCCAGATCCTTGCCTTCCTCGATGTACTTCCGTGTAGCAGCTGCGAAAACAAGCTGGCACTCGGTGTTTACATTAACCTTTGCAACACCCATGGAGATAGCCTTCTTGATCTGGTCATCCGGGATGCCGCTGCCGCCGTGCAGAACGAGCGGTGTATCGCCAACCTTTGCCTTAACAGCCTCCAGGGTGTCGAAGGAAAGACCTGCCCAGTTTGCGGGATACTTGCCGTGGATGTTACCGATACCACACGCCAGCATGGTTACGCCAAGCGCGTTGATCTGTGCACACTCTTCCGGATCTGCACACTCGCCGGCGGAAGTAACACCGTCTTCCTCGCCGCCGATACCGCCAACCTCTGCCTCAAGGGAGATACCCTTCTCGTTGCAGATAGCAACCAGTTCCTTGGTCTTTTCGATGTTCTCTTCCAGCGGAAGGGAGGAACCATCGAACATGATGGAGGTAAAGCCTGCCTCGATGCAAGCCTTAGCGCCTTCATAAGAACCATGATCCAGATGAAGCGCAACCGGAACAGTGATGCCAAGAGACTCATCCATAGCCTTAACCATAGCGGATACTGTCTTGAAACCGGTCATGTACTTGCCGGCGCCCTCGGATACACCAAGGATAACAGGAGTCTTCAGAGCTTCGCACTCCAGAAGGATGGACTTTGTCCACTCCAGGTTGTTGATGTTGAACTGAGCCACTGCATAGTGACCTTCAACTGCCTTCTTCAGCATGTCTGTAGCTGATACTAACATTGTTCTACCTCCGTTGTTTTTATATTTGCGCCGGAAAGACCGGCGTAACAGGATAACCTGTTAATTATGACTAACCGCCCTTATTATAGTACACTTCCGATTTTTACACAACTGTTTTTATTGTAACTGGTTTTTTCTATTTCGATCAGCCAATAATTGTCTATCTGTTTTTTCATATGCGATCGCTCGCAAACCAATTTTCAATCAGCAATACGCATTCCAATAGTTTACATAAGTATTCCAAAAATCCAACATTTATGATACAACCACTTACAAAGAAATCACCCGCACCTCAGACCGTTGTGCGATTTCCGCCGGAGCCTCTCCGTCCGTGAAGATGATCCCGCTTCCGAGGGATGCGAAGGTCACCGTCCGGCTCACCCCGAACTTTTCCTGTCCGATCAGAAAGAATCGTCTGGAAGAATTCGTCATATTCACAGCCGTCCGCCGCACCAGGCCCTCCCGGACATCCGCTGTGGTAAAGCCCATGGATGTGGTCACACCGCCTGCGCCAAAAAAGCCGATGGTGAAGCGGTACTTCTGCACCCCGAGGATGGCATCCGCTCCGACCGTGACTGTCCCGGCCTCGTTGATCTCGCCGCCGATGAGACAGGCGCGGAACCCCGCCAGACTGAGTCTCGACGCAGCCGAAAGAGAGTTCGTGATATATTCCGCATCCTTCTCCCGCAGGAAAAGGATCAGGTCCGCAACCGTACGGCCCGAGTCGAAATAAACACGGTCACCGGGCTGTACAAGCTCGGCAGCCGCCCGCGCGATTGCAAGCCGCCCCTGCCGGGCCGCCGCATCCAGGTCCTCTTCGCCGGTATCGCTGTCATCCGGAACCTGGGGAATATCCATGGCACCGCCGAAAACACGCCGGATGTCCCCCCGTGCCTCCAGCTCGGCCATATCCCGCCGGATGGTGGATTCCGAAACCTGAAGGATATCCCGGAGCTCTGCCACCGAAACATTTTTCCGCTCCCGAATCAGAGCCAGAAGCCGTATTTTTCTCTCGTCAGATAGCATTTTCCCTTCCTCGACAAACCAAGCAGACAAACACCAACGATTTTCCCGCGCCTGTTACCGATAAGCCCACACCGACAGGCCTACCCGGAATTCATTCATACATTTCTCCCCGATACAACTCACATAGCGTTCCGACATGTCTTTCTTCCAACATTCCTACACAGAATACGGATGTACATGCCTTCCCTGTATTTCCTGCATGGAAGAGAGATATGCATCCCTTCCCGCCTGCACCGCTTTTCGAAACGCCTCCGCCATAAGCGGGAGGTTGCCCGCCGTGGACAGGGCCGTATTGGCCATAACTGCCGCGCAGCCCATCTCCATAGCCGCACAGGCCTCCGACGGTCTGCCGATGCCGGCATCCACAATGATTGGAAGCGGAATCTCATTCAGAAGGATCTTGATAAAGTCGCGGGTTTTGAGTCCCCCGCCGCTTCCGCTGGGAGATGCAAGCGGCATAAGCGCCGTGGCACCCGCATTGTAAAGCTGCGTCGCCGTATCGATATCCGGGTAGATATAAGGCAGCACCCGAAATCCTTCCCCGACGAGGATTTTCGTTGCCTCCACCGTTGCCGGATTATCCGGCAAAAGATATTTGAAATCGTTCATGATCTCGAGCTTGATATAATCGCCCATGCCCCACTCCCGGGCCATATGTGCCAGCCGAACGGCCTCCGCCACATTTCCCGCGCCCAGCGTGTTGGGCAGGATCCGCACCTCCGGCGGGATGAATTCCATCCCGCTTTCCGGCTCATCCACCGCGCTTACCGCAATAGAGATCCATTCCACGCCGGCGTTCTGAACAGCCGTCTCGATCAGCGCTTTTGAATACCGCGAGGTCTTTCCGGAACCCAGAAAGAACCGTGAGGTAAAGCGCTCTTCGCCAATCATAAGGACATCCTCGTCCTTCCGCAATACATTCTCCATTTCAATCCCCCGAAACCGAAAGCAAACGTGAACTACTCGGCAATTGAATTGCCAGAGCATCTGATGTGCGGAGCTTTCGCTCCGTAGATTCAGGGTGCGTCCATGACACCA
>CACYDN010000215.1 GCA_902773185.1 uncultured Lachnospiraceae bacterium
ATATTGACCAGAAGGATTCCCGTTGTTTCCGCATAAAAGCACATACGGAATATCTCTCCGCCCTCAAGCGGAAGCCCGCTCCGCTTGATCATGGGAAATGCGAACAGCATGTAGACGAGGGCCATAAAGAAATAACGGATCATAAGGCCGACGATCACAAGGATCCACGCAAGAAACAACGTAATGTAAATGCCCGGGATGATGGAAACAAGGTCTTCCTTTACCATACCGTCCGGCAGGAAATCACCGATCTTGCCATCCATCAGATTTTGGGTAGCCTTCTGATTTCCGGCCACTTCCAAAAGCGTCAGCCGAAACTCCTTACTTCCGAGCAGAAGATACATGCCGCCGGCATCCGTATCCGGCAGATTGCAGACAGCCTCCTCTGTATCGATAATGATATGCAGATTGGGAATTGCCATTTCAAACCGCTCTTCACACTGAAGAATGCCGTTTTCCACTTTAATATCCGGAAGCTTATCCCGGAAAAGAGTACCAAATCCATCAAACCCGATAATGGCCGCAGCCATGGGTATCACATAAATGATAATACTGACCAGTGTCAGAAGGAAAAAAACATATCCCGCAAATTTCTTCTTCCGCAAAAGGCCGAGTCCCGGAAGCCGTTTCGGGATCATGATAGCACTTTTTCCCTGTTCCAGAATACGAATATCCGGTTCCACGTCAAAAACCGCCGGATTTTCTCCGGCCAAATGCTCTTCTATTTCCGGCCGCTTTTCAGGCGCCGGTTCATTTCCGTCATAGTATCTCATTGAATCAAACCATAATGCTGCAAGGCGCGTCTGATTCCGCCCTCTCTCACATCGCTCGTCACAAAGTCAGCCGCTTCCTTCGCAAGATCGGACCCGAGCCCCATCGTGACTGCATGCGGCGAAAAGCGCAGCATCTCCAAATCATTATTTCCATCTCCAAATACATATGTATTATGCTTACTCAGACCATAATAGTCAAGTAAAAACTGAATTCCCGTTGCCTTGGAGAACCCTTTTGGCACAAGTTCGCAGAAATTTCCTTCCCGGTCGATATACTGAAACCACCGGGAAATGTATGCACGAAAGCCTTCCACATCGCTGTTTTCATCATAGAAGCAGGAAAACTTATCAAAACAGAAATCCGGATCGTCAATATCCGTAATGAGCCAGCGGTCATCTCTGCTGAAATAGTCGATCAGAACGCCGATATCCCCGATGGCAAATGTCGGATCGATGGCCGTATGCTCCGCATGCTCAAAAAGAGCGGAAAAACGGTATTTCCGGCAGGCCAGCGCAATATCTCTGCAAAGCTCCTTCGGAAAAGCATGGTAAAAAACCTGCTTATCTCCGATTCGGATGTCCGTTCCGCAGGCACAGATGATTCCGTCGAAGCCATCTTTGATCCATGACTCGACATTACAGAATACACGGCCGGTATTGATGAAGATCTTATTGCCGGCCGCCTGCACCTCCCTGAGCGCTTCCTTTGCATCCTCCGGAAAAAGATGCTCATCGTCATCGGTGATGAGCGTGCCGTCTATGTCAAAGAATAACAGATTCATCAGCCGATTGCCCGCATCAGATTAACCATTTCAATTGCACCGAGCGCACAGTCATAGCCCTTATTGCCGGCCTTGGTTCCCGCACGCTGCACGGCCTGCTCGATCGTATCGGTTGTCAGGATGCCGAACATCACCGGAATCTCCGATTCCAGCTCCACCTGCGCAATTCCCTTCGATACTTCCGCGCAGACATAATCATAGTGACTGGTCTCTCCGCGGATCACGGCACCGAGACAGATGATGGCATCATATTTTCCGCTGGCAGCCAGTTTTTTGGCACAGAGCGGAATTTCGAAAGCGCCCGGTACCCAGGCAACTGTGATATCCTCCTCGGAAGCATTGTGGCGCACCAGGCCGTCCACAGCACCGCCAACCAGCTTCTGTACGATAAATTCGTTAAATCTCGCAGCCACGATGGCAGTTTTCATTCCTTCCGCAACAACTTTTCCTTCCAGCTTTTTCATTTTTTCATTCCTCCGTTTCGTATTTATCTAAAGCATTATCTAAACTTCCTTATCTCCGTTCCCGGAAGCAGCATCATCCGCTTCCGTCAGATTCAGGAGATGTCCCATCTTGTCCTTCTTCGTTCTGAGATAGAACGCATCATAAGCCGAAGCGGCAATCTCAATCGGCACGCGCTCGGTAATTTCGAGATTATACCCCTGCAGGCCGTAAACCTTTCCCGGATTATTGGTAAGAAGACGCATTTTTCTTACGCCGAGTTCCACCAGAATCTGCGTACCGATCGTATAATCCCGGGCATCCGGCGGAAAACCGAGCTCGACATTTGCTTCCACCGTATCGAGACCTTCGTCCTGTAACTTATACGCTCTGATCTTGTTGATCAGCCCGATTCCGCGGCCTTCCTGGCGCATATAGAGAAGAACGCCTCTTCCTTCGGATGCGATCCGTTTCATGGCCGCATCGAGCTGCTGACCGCAGTCACAGCGTGCGGAGCCGAAAGCATCTCCGGTCAGGCACTCGGAATGTACCCGAACAAGAACGGGATCCCCATCATCCACCTTACCCATGGTAAGCGCCACATGATGCTCTCCGTTCAGCTTATTGATAAAGCCATGGATCATGAACTCGCCGTATTTTGTCGGGAGCTTTGCCGCGGAAACCTCCTCCACAAAGACCTCATGCTCCTTCCTGTATTGGATGAGCTTCTCGATTGTGGAGATCTTCAGATTGTTTTCACCGGCAAACAGGATGAGATCATCGAGCCGTGCCATGGTGCCGTCATCTTTCATAATCTCACAGCAAAGTCCAACCGGCTCAAGCCCCGCCAGACGGCAAAGATCCACAGTTGCCTCCGTGTGGCCCGGTCGCTCGATCACACCGCCCTTTCTTGCCTGCAGCGGGAACATATGGCCGGGTCTACGGAAATCGGAAGGGTTCGCATCCGGCTTTGCGGCCTCTCTGGCGGTGATTCCCCTTTCCTCAGCTGAAATACCCGTTGTTGTACGGACATGATCAATGGAAACCGAAAAAGCAGTTGTATGGTTGTCTGTGTTGACGATACACATCTGCGGAAGCTTCAGTCTTTCGCAGATTTCCTCCGCCATCGGCATGCAGATAAGACCTCTGGCATATTTTGCCATGAAATTCACATTTTCCGTACTGGCGAATTCTGCAGCAAAGATCACATCCCCTTCATTTTCCCGATTCTCATCATCCATGATCACGACAGGAATACCCTGCCGCATATCCTCGAGAATCTCATCAATTTCATTTAATACATAATCCCTCATGGTACCCATCCTTTATATTATATTCAAAGATTTCAAAGCCCTGTACACCTATTTCATATCAGCTGTTTTTCGCTCGCCTGTTTTCACGATCTCATCAGCAAAAAATCTGTTTACATCATAAAAATCCATGCTCTGCCAGAAATTCCATACTGAGTCCCGGGGAGCCCTGCCCTGCAGAGGATGCTTCCTTATCCTGCGCGCCTTCTCCGCCCACATTTCCGGGCGTGAGGAGCTTTTCCACATACTTCCCCACAATATCATTTTCTATATTGATCAGGCTTCCGACCTTCTTTTCCAGAAGGATGGTTTCTTTCGCCGTATGCGGGATCAGAGACACCTGAAAGCTGTCCGCATCTACCTTTGCCACCGTAAGGCTGACGCCGTCCAGTGCAACCGAACCCTTTTCAATGATATACCGCATAATCCGGGGCGGGGCGCTGATTTTTACCCAGACGGCCACATCCTCACGCTGAAAGCCCGTGACAGTCCCCGTTCCGTCAATATGGCCGGAAACGATATGACCGCCAAACCGGCCGCCGAGCTGCATGGCCCGTTCCAGATTCACACGACTTCCAACCTTGAGTTCTCCCAAAGAAGATCTGCGGAGCGTTTCCGCCATCACATCGGCTGTGAATCCATCCGGTCGAATATCCCTCGCCGTGAGACAAACACCATTCACCGCAATGCTGTCTCCCAAGCTGACGCCTTCCATGATGGAAGAACAGGCCACCTGAAGTTCTGCCGATTTCGCACTATGCCGGATATTTTTTATCTCTCCGATTGCTTCAATTATCCCTGTGAACATGCATATACCTCACATAAATATCTTCACCGACCCGCTCGATTCCAACCGGTGTAAATCCAAAGGCATTATTCGGAGACAATGCGCCTGTTCCTCCAACCGGAGACGGTGCATCCTTCCCGCCCAGAATCTTCGGTGCCAGGAAAACACGTACTTCATCGACCAGCCCTTCCCGCATCATATTCCAGGCCAGCGTGCCGCCGCCTTCCAGAAGAATGCTGTCGATTCCCTCTTCTGCGATTTTTTTCATAGCCGCGGGTAAAGAAAGATGTCCATCCTTCTCCGGCACCTCGATCACGCGAATTCCCAGTTTTTCGAGCTGACTGATTTTTTCTTTGATTTCACTCACATCTGCCGATTCTGTTACTTCTGCCATGACGATCCGGAGCGGAAATTCTCCTGCAGTTTCGACCAGCTTTGAATTCATGGGAATCCGAAGACGGGAATCCAAAATGATCCGCACCGGCTGTCTCAGCCCTTTCTTTCGAACCGTGAGAAGCGGATCATCGATGAGAACCGTTCCGATACCGGCCATAATAGCCATATGCTCTCCGCGCATATCCTGCACCATGTCCCGGGACCTCTC
>CACYDN010000216.1 GCA_902773185.1 uncultured Lachnospiraceae bacterium
CGGGAGATGAATAAAAGGGGGGTAAAACCGAAATGGCACAGAAGATTGATATTCCGGTAGTGATCAACGGAAAGGTATATACGCTCAGCGGATATGAAGGTGAGGAATACCTGCAGAACATTTCTACATATGTGAACGGAAAAATATCCGAATGCAAGACCTCTGAAGACTATCGTCGGATGAACGGCGAATACCAGGGGGTTCTTCTGGCGCTCAATATTGCGGATGATTATTTCAAGGCAAAGACACGTGCGGATGAACTCGGGCGTGACAATGCCGAAAAGGAGCAGCAACTCTATGAGCTCCGCCATGAGGTGATCGAGTCCCAGATCAAGCATGAAGCTTCCATGAAGCTGGTAGAGGAATATAAAGAGCAGATCAGTGCACTGCAGAGAAAGGTTGTGCAGCTGGAAGCAGACAGGGACCGCAGCGATGATTAAACGACCTGAGGTTCTTAGCCCATGCGGAAATGAAGAGAGCTTTGAGGCGGCACTTGCGTCCGGCGCAGATGCCGTCTATCTTGCCGGGAATGCCTTTGGAGCAAGGGCATATGCCGGCAATTTTGACTTTCAGGACCTGCCGCGGATCATTCGAAGGGCACATCTTTTTGGCGTGAAGGTATATCTGACGCTGAATACCCTGATGAAGGAAGAAGAGTTTGAGGGACTCGCGGCTCTAATAAGACCGCTCTCGGAGGCCGGCCTGGATGCCTGTCTGGTACAGGATCCGGGGCTTTTTATGTGGCTTCGGGAGAATTTCCCGGCTCTGCCGCTGCATGCCAGCACGCAGATGAACATCACCGGGCCCGCCGGAGCATGTCTCCTTCGGGATATGGGCGCGACCAGGATTGTTGCGGCCCGTGAAATGAGTCTTTCGGAGATTGTACGGATGAAGGAAGCTTCCGGACTGGAAACGGAGGTTTTCGTACACGGCGCTATGTGCGTATGCTACAGCGGACGATGCCTTCTTTCATCCGCTGCCGGAGAGCGGAGCGGGAACCGCGGTCGATGCGCCCAGCCCTGCCGGAAGATGTATGGTAAGAGCTATCCGTTATCTATGAAGGACCTTTCGGCACTTCCTTTTGTTCCGGCCCTTGTGGAGGCCGGCATCGATTCTCTGAAGATTGAAGGCAGGATGAAACAGCCGGTGTATACGGCAACCGTTACAGAGGTGTACCGGGAGGCTGTGGAAGCGGTTTTGGCCGGCGCCTTTTCGGAAGATAAAGTGAAAAAATGGGAGGAGCGGCTTTCGGACGCCTTTTCCCGGGGTGAGTTCGGCCGCGGATATCTGTTTGGCGGCAAAGAGCTTCTGACCGGAAGCACCTCCGGCAGAACCGGTGTTGTGGCAGGCAGGATAGCAGGTATCAAAGGCGGAAAGCTGGAAATCCGTGCGGAAAGACACATTACGCCGGGGGATGAACTCCATCCCGCGGGAAGACCGGAAATCAGGCTTACATCGAATATGGATATTCCCGAAGGAAAAACGGGAGAGCTTGCCGCACCGAAAACGGGAGAGCTTCGGAAGGGCATGGAGATCATCCGCACGAGATCCGGGGCGCTGGAACAGCACCTTGCGGAGCTCCTGGAAAAAGGACCGAAAAGAGGGTTCTCGGCAGTGTTCACGGCCAGGGCGGGACAGCCGATTTCTCTACGGCTTACAGCCGACGCCACGGGTGGTGAAGAAAACAGAATATCGGTTACCGTGTACGGGGAAGCTTCCCTTCCGGCGGAAAAACGCTCTGCATCGGTTGATGAGGTAAAAGAAAAGCTTCTGGCGACCGGAAATACCGAATTTGTATGCCGTTCCCTTTCCGTCGAAATGGACGAAGGACAGTTTCTTCGGGCTTCTGCCTTAAAGCAGCTTCGGCGGGACGGTCTTCAGGCGCTGGAGGAGGCCATCATCGCCTCCGGAGAGAGGGAATCGGCAGAAACAGACTGGAATGAGAGTCAATCTGAGATTAATAACGGGACAGACGTCATAGAGACAACAGAGCGAAAGGAATTCTATTTTACCGCAAGTGCACCGGCACAGGCTGCGTATATCCTGCAGCATGCCAAAGAGTACTTTGCAGAGAATAGGGCATTCGAATCCGGAACGTCAAACGGTTCCTCGGATTCCGAATTGAATCACCGGGCTTTCGACATGTGGCTGATCTTGGACGGTGGCTACGGGGACTTTTCACCGGAAGAGATGCAGGCAATCCTTGAAAAAGGCAGAAAAAGCGGATGGAAGATGGCAATCGGTCTTCCGCATGTAAGCCGCATGCCGGACTTTGCTGTCCGCGACAATTTGCTGAAACTTGCGGAACATCCGCAGCTGCATACAGAGCAGAAACCGAAGTCGTATCCGGAAACAAAGCAGGAAGATTCGGACTGCCCGGCGGACGGATTGTATATCCGCTGTATGGAGGATCTGGCAGAGGTTTACATAAGATTTAAAAACGGTACAACGATACTTCCGCAAACCCTGATCCTGGCGTCATCCCTGTATGCTGTTAATCATCGGGCGGGAGCGTTCTATCAAAATCTGTTTCCCGGGAAAAACGTCATTTTGGAAGGAAATACGGAACTGACCGGACAGGAATTAAGAGGACTTATGTCAACCAATAAAAGCATTGTTCCCAGATGCTACGGGCGGGAGGAACTGATGCTGACCTCCGCAACTTCCTATAGCGGAAAGTTTCGGGATGACAGTGCTCATGAATTTTTCATGTATTCTCCCGCCGGACTGTGTTATAATGTCCTTTTAAACGGTGTACCTCTCAGTCTGCACCGTGAGGATGTAACCGGTGGTTTCTTCCATTTTACGACGGAAGAACCGCAGGAAATAAGAAGGGTTTTTGACGCCTTTACCCGAAAAGAAAAAGAGGCGGACTACCCCTGTACCAGAGGGCATTGGGGAAGAGGAGTTTTGTAGTGGTACATATCATTGGCCTATTATCTAAATATTCAATCTTGGTCTTTATGGCAATCTATACCATAAAGTGTTTTTCGTATTTTACGGTAAAGAAAAAGTCGAAGCGGGAGGATAATCTCAATGTGCAGGTGTTCTGCATCTTTGCGGTTCACTTTCTTTCCCATGTCTGTCTGTATCTGAATACCAGGGACAGACTGGTGATCGGCATTTATATCATTGAGCTTGCCGTAGCCATCCTGTATCTCGTGCTTTTCCACACGGCCTACAAAGAGGCCTCGCGGCTCTTGTCGAATAATGTGGTGTTTTTATTGCTGATCGGTTTCACCATGCTGCTCAGGCTGGATTCTTCCACGGTGCTCCGGCAGCTGGGACTTACCTCTCTGGCACTGTTTATCACATCCTTCCTGCCGTGGTTTATGAAAAAATGGAAACATATGGACCGGTGGACGGCTTTCTACGGCGTAACGGGTTTCCTGTTTCTGGCTACGGTTTTTGTACCGGGCATCGGAGTATATATGTACGGCGCGCGGAACTGGATCAGTCTGGGCCCCATCGCCCTGCAGCCTATGGAATTCGTAAAGATCCTGTTTGTTCTCTTCGTGGCTTCCAGTCTGGTGAAGCTGAATACCCTGGGCGGACTTGTTATGAATGCCCTTTCGTCGGCAGGCTTTATGATGATCCTGGTTGCGGAGAGTGATTTCGGCGCAGTCGTCCTGTTTTACATCTGTTACATCACGATGGTATACCTGGCAACCTCCAGACCCATCTTTATGATCGGCGGGCTCCTTCTTGCGGTTGGCGCAGGGGCGCTGGGCTTCCTTCTCTTTAAGGATTCTCTGTTCAGCCATATCATGGTCCGGGTGGATGCCTGGCGGGATCCGCATGCTTACGCAACAACGGGCGGTTACCAGATCCTGCAGTCGCTGTTTGCCATCGGTTCCGGCGGATTGGAGGGAACGGGGCTCGGAAACGGCAGCCCGAACAATATCCCCGTCGTGGAGAGCGATTTCATTTTCTCGGCGATCTGTGAGGAGATGGGCGTGATCTTTGGCCTGGCCATGCTGCTCATCTATGTGAGTTCATTCCTGGCCATGTCCAATGTGGCCATGAAATGCAAAAAACCGTTCTTCAAGTACATGACCTTCGGTCTGGCCGTCGTCCACATTTGCCAGGTATTCCTGAATATCGGCGGCGTGGTGAAGTTCATCCCATCCACGGGTGTGACGCTTCCCCTGGTCAGCTATGGTTTCAGCAGTATATGCAGTACGCTCATCATGTTTTCCATGGTGCAGTATACCTATATCCATGTAGTAAAAGAGGCAGACGATATTGAAAAGCAAAAAGAAGAAATCCTCGAAAGGGCAGCCGGAGAATCCGGAGCTTACAGCGTTTCTGGAGTGGGAAGAGGATAGAGAAAAGAATAACAAAATAAAGAATAAACCGATTGTGCTCATCACCTATATCGTGGTGGCGACGTTTATTGCCATGTTTGCGTATATCATTTTGTTCATGGTACGGGATGCGGAAAAGACCATTGCCAATCCTATGAACCAGCGGCAGGATTCTTATGCCAAGTATATCCGGCGGGGCAGTGTCATCACCTCGGACGGCGTTACGGTCGCGGAAACGGTGAAGGATGAGGAAGGCAGGGAAAAAAGAGTTTATCCCCTTGGCAGCATGTTCGCCCACACAGTGGGGTACAGCAGCTACAGCATGTCAGGGGTGGAGCTTTCCCAAAGCTTTGTTATGCTCCGTTCCCATGCCGGAATCAAGAAAAAAATCAAGTGCGATCTGAAGGGAGAAAAGTATCCGGGTGACAATGTGGTTCTGACACTGGACTATGACCTGCAGAAGGCAGCTTACGATGCCCTTGGCGATTGCAGGGGTGCGGTGATCGTGATGGACCCCAGGGACGGCAGGATACTGGCAGAAGTCAGCAAACCGGATTTTGATCCGAACAGCATGTCCGATGTGATGGATAACATCATGACGGATGAAATGGAAGAGGCGGCGCCGCTTCTGAACCGGGCGACTCAGGGTCTCTATGCACCGGGTTCGACCTTTAAGATTCTCACCGCATTGGAATATATGCGGGAGCATCCGGATTGGCAGAGCTATACCTATGATTGCGAAGGCAGCGATGTTTTCGGCGATATCGGCATTCACTGCGCGGGGGATAATGTGCATGGAACGGTGGATATCAGCGAGACATTAACGGAATCCTGCAACACCAGTACAGCCAATATGGGTATGCACATCGATATGAATAAACTCCATCAGCTGGCGGAAACATTTTTGTATAACCAGGATCTTCCCTATGACGGCGTTTACTCCGCATCCAAATTCAATGTGGACGGAACTTCAAACCGGAATGATATCCCCCAGACAGTGATCGGACAGGGAACCACACTTGTGACACCGCTGCATAATGCCATGATCATGTGTGCCGTTGCCAATGGCGGAAATCTCATGATTCCGTACATGATCGACCATGTGGAAAGTGTGGAAGGCGTGTATGTAAAGGAAACGAAGAAAAAGACCTACGGCACGCTGCTTGAAAAAAGAGAGTGTGATACGCTTCTTCCCATGCTGGAAAACGTGGCCAGAGAGGGAACCGCATCCGGTCAGTTGGGCTGGAAACCGTATTATGTAGGTGGGAAGACGGGAACCGCAGAGTATGACAATGAAGGCAACTGCAACTCCTGGTTCATCGGATTTGCCGGAAACAGCAGTCCGGAAGTCGTGATCAGTGTGGTTGTGGAGGATTACAGTACATACGGCATATCCGGAACCTATGTTGCATCCTGCGTTTTTGACACCTGGTACGAAAAATTCGGTCAGTGATGAAGCCGTTGAGGAATTTCCGCACAGGATTTTCCGGCCGGTCCGGGAACGGCCCACGGAGGAATTCTTCGGTCGGCACGGGAGAATTTTCACAGGATATTCATATATGTGCCAGTATGAAACTTGCGGGATAATCAGGGAATTGGTATACTGATACTATATTGAAAACGGAATAACAGAAACACACCGTAAAAACACAAGGAGGGATTGCAATGATCGAGGCAACCAGTTGTGGCGGGGTGGTAATTTACAGGGGAAAGATACTCCTGTTATATAAGAATTATCATGACCGTTCAGAGGGATGGGTCCTGCCGAAGGGAACCGTCGAAGAGGGCGAAGAGTTTAAGGATACGGCACTCCGGGAGGTGCGAGAGGAATCCGGCGTACGGGCGCGGATCGTAAAATATGTCGGAAAGAGTAACTATACCTTCAGCATCATGAATAACATGGTGAATAAATATGTGCACTGGTATCTGATGACAACGGACAGCTTTTATTCCAAACCGCAGCGGGAAGAATTCTTTGTGGATTCAGGCTACTATAAATATCATGAGGCCTGGCATCTTTTGAAATTCCCCAATGAAAAACAGATTCTGGAACAGGCCTACGACGAGTTTCTGGCTTTGAAACGTGCAAATCTGTGGAACAGGTAGCTAAAGACAATGGATTACGAAAAGTTTGAAAAGGAAACAAAAAAAACCGGACCGAGCCCGCTGGAAAAAATCCAGCGGGTGACCAAACGAAAACGGCAGAACAGAATACTCAATATTCTGCTGGTCGTTTTTATTTTGATCTTTTTGGTATCTGCGGGATGTCTGGCCTGGTATTACATCGGTATCCATAAGAACGAAAAGAAAACGGAATCGGCCAAAAAGATGATCCTGGATGAGGATGATATTCAGAAGAAGATCGGAGAGACACCTTCCGATGAGGTGAAGATCGAAGTCCTTCCCGACGGAAGGGAGCAGAAGTTCCTGATCATCAACGGACAGATGGTTTTGGCCAAATATGCGGATATCTACCGGAAATATCCGGACTTTATCGGCTGGCTCATGATTCCGGGTACCAACATCGATTATCCGGTCATGCAGACCATGGGGGATGAGGAATATTATCTGCGCCGTGACATCGACGGCAACTACAATACGGCGGGAACGCTCTTTCTCGATACCGCCGGCAATGCATCGATCCCAACGGATAACAATATCATCTATGGCCACAACATGAAGGCGGGGACCATGTTCCATTCTCTGCCGGACTATGCCGACGAAGATTTTTACAAGGAACATAAGACCTTTTATTTCGATACCATCTTCGGAGAAGGTACCTATGAGATCATCGCAGCCTTCCGCACCGAAGTGCAGGATGAAGGCGCCGAAGGCTTCCGTTACTATGAATTCTTTCAGGCGGAAAACGAAGAGGACTTTGATTCCTACGTCGAGAACGTAAAAAAGCTTACCCCCTATCAGATTGACACAACAGCAACCTACGGGGATAAGCTCGTCACCCTCTCAACCTGCTCCTACCACACCGACGAAGGCCGCTTCGTAGTGGTCGGGAAGAGAGTATACTGATGGCTTAATAAAAAAGTAAATCGGCAGGGAAGCACTAGGGGTGCCCGAGGGCGAGCGAAAGCGATGTCCTGAACAGATTTATTCGTACTATCCTGCCGTTAATCGTATTATCAGTAGATCTCTGCCTGATCCACCATCTCCTTGAAGTAGCAGTCGTCACACGTACTGAACACACTCCCGATCGGCAGTTCGCGTCCGCAGACCGAACAGCGGCGGATATATTGTCCTTTGTCCTCGAGCATGAGGAAACTGATGCGGTCACAGATCCGTTCGCGCATATACGAAAAGGCATCCGGCAGACCGATCCGGCGAAGAAGCTGATGGCGGATATCATAAGCCTTATACTCCAGCTCGCAGTCCATCAGCGTTTCCATCCCGAAGTCCGGGAGTGGAACCGTCTTTTCTTCCAGAATGGCTTTTACACAGCGTACATAATATTGAATCAGCTCCTCGGACTTGGTATCCACCGGACAGGTGATCAGGTCATAGAGGAGTTTTTTATCGGGATTTTCATGTTCGGGAGAAAGCTTGATCTTCTCCACGCGCTTCAGAAGAATCTGTGCATCCGACATATTTTCCCGCAGGAACTGATGCTGGAAGGGCATTTTCTGCCATGCAGTCAGAAGAAGCCGGAGAGAGTAGTCGGACTCCAGCATATCCCGGGGGAAAGCAATACAGCCGGCACGGATATCGCGAACCTTTTGTCCCAGACGTTCCCCGATGATGGGACTGTCGCCAAGCACCATCACCTCGCCGTATTCATGAAGGCCATACCGGCCTGCGCGGCCGCCGATCTGGTTGATCTCGGCTGTGGTAAGGTTGCGGAAATGTCTGCCGTCAAATTTTTCGGTTTCGGTAAAGATGATCCGCTTAATGGGAAGGGAGATGCCCATTCCGATGGCGTCGGTCGCAACAACATACTGGGTTTCACCGCTGGTGTAACGCCGAACCTCATTCCGACGGGCTTCCGGCGGAAGCGCACCGTAGATCACGCTGGCCTTGTAGCCGTTCTTTTCGAGAAGGGCGGCAGTGGAAAGGACACTCTTCCGGGAAAAGCAGATCAGGGCATCGCCGGGGCGGAGATCACCGTAATCCCGGAACTCTCCGGTGTAGGAGAGAGGAGCCAGACGCTCATGATACTGGATGGAATACGGACTCTCGAAGCTCTGAACGAGCTTTTCAATATAACTCAGTGCTTCGGGCGCCATACAGACATGGATCACGTCAGCATCCACAAGGCAGATGGCGCGGAGCCATGCGGCACCGCGGGAGTGATCGGCAATCATCTGTGCTTCATCGATCACCGCTGTACGAAAATGCGTGCGGGTATCAGCCAGTTCAATGGTGGAAGATACAATCTCCGCGTTGGGGGTGAGAAGAGACTCCTCGCCGGTGATCATGCTGCAGGGAATGCCCGATGCATTGATCTTGTCGTACATTTCGAGCGCCAGAAGACGGAGCGGGCCCAGGTAAGTGCCGGGGCTGTGGCTCTTCAGATCCTCGATGGCATCATAGGTCTTACCGCTGTTGGTAGGACCGACGTGGAGAACAAAGCTCCGCCGCATTTTCTTTGCTTTTTCAATATAGGTATCCGGTGAGTAATTTGAGTAATACTGCTGGATTTCGGCAATCGCAGCCAGTTCCAGATCAAAATCCTGTTTCTTCCGGAAATGCCGCTGGATATCGGGATGCTGAAGCGCTTTCTCCACCTGCTCGGTGGTCCAGCCCTGAATCTGCATCCGCATGCCGTTCTTTTTCCGGATCATGAACGGACGGGAGGGCGGGAAGCATTTTTTTACGAGGGCGCGGGTGAGCTCATATTTATCGAGAAGCTCCTTCACGGTCATGATGTGCTCGCGGGCCTCGACAGGTTTCTGATTTGGTTTTTTGTTATGATAATGTCTTGACATGTTGGGTTCTTTCTCTCATGTTCTCAGCAGTAGTATCAGCGGTATGTGGCCGGCTGTTATGAATGCCGGTATCACTCGTTTAGAACAAAAAAACCGCTTGACGCGGTTTTTCTGTTTGTGTCGGGAACTTCCCGCTTATCAGTCATGAAGTGCCGATTCCGGACTGTTACGAATCTATCCAGACATCCTGCCTGTCTGACTTCGTGACAGTTCCTTATGCTCTTTCCACCTTGCCGGATTTCAGGCATGATGTGCATGCATATACAGTCTTCGGTGTGCCGTTTACGGTAGCCTTCACACGCTTGATGTTGGCCTTGTAAATGTGATTGGATCTTCTATGTGAATGGCTCACATTATTTCCAAAGAGCACTGACTTCTCACAATAAAAACACTTTGCCATGTCGACACCTCCTATCGATCGAAATTGAGCCTTAAGCTCGCAACAACCGACATTTTATCAGATATCTTTTTCAATTGCAAGTACTTTTTCTGAGGAAGTGAAAAAAACTGTGATCAAATGCGGTAAACTACTCCCGAAAAGAGGGAATTGGTATAAGATTGCATAAGATTTAGGGCTGTGGTATACTTCCAAGAGAGATTATTATACAATAATAATGGAAATAAATGATATAGACGAAAAACGGAGGACGGAATATGACAGGAACTCTGAATAATGAATTCGGTAACGTGACCATCGATTCCGAGGTAATTGCAAAGTGCGCCGGTCATGCGGCCCTGGACTGCTTTGGCATTGTGGGTATGGCGACCATCAGCGTGCGGGACGGTCTGGCGAAGCTTCTGAAGGGAAGCAGTGCGACAAAGGGCATCCGCGTGAAAATGGATGAAGAGGGTCAGCTGGTGATTGATTTTCACGTGATCGTGGCCTATGGCGTGAATATCCGAACGGTTGTGGATAATCTGATCTACACCGTAAAATATCAGGTGGAGGAATCCACGTCCATGAAGGTTCGTGCGATCAATGTGTACGTTGAAGGCGTACGTGTCATCGACTGATCGGGAGGTAGATATGGCATTAGTGGCAGTGACCGCAGCTGAGATGCGGACAGCTTTTCTTTCTGCGGCAAATAATATCAGTAATCATAAAGAGTATATCAACCAGCTGAACGTCTTTCCGGTTCCGGATGGTGATACGGGTACCAATATGACGCTGACCATTATGACGGCAGCTTCTGAGGTGAGGAGTCTGGCACAGCCTACGATGGAGAATCTGGCCAGAGCGATTACCAGCGGTTCGCTCCGGGGCGCAAGAGGAAATTCCGGCGTAATCCTTTCCCAGCTTCTCCGCGGCTTTTCGCGTGAGATCAAGGAAAAAAAGGAACTTGATATGGAAACCCTTGCCATGGCTTTCGGCCGGGCAGTGGATACCGCCTATAAGGCGGTTATGAAGCCGAAGGAGGGTACAATTCTTACGGTAGCCAGGGCGATTGCGGAAAAGGCTGCGGAGTATATGGAAGGAATCCAGACCTCCGGAGAAGAGGGGGAACCGGATATTATCCGTTTCCTGCGTGAGGTTGTGGCTTACGGTGACGAGGTTCTGCAGAAGACACCGGATATGCTCCCGGTACTGGCAGAGGCCGGTGTTGTGGATTCCGGCGGACAGGGTCTGATGGAAATCTTCCACGGCATCCTTCTTGCGTTGGAAGGGAATCCGGTAGAGGCGGAGGAACCGATCGGAAAAATCGCGGGAACGGGCGTAAAGGAAATCCGTCCCTTCGGCAGCGGCAGCGATGATATTTCCACAGCGGATATCAAGTTTACGTATTGTACAGAGTTTATCGTGACAGGTGACCATCCGTTTTCGGATGAGGAGGTAAACGCCTTCCGTGAATTCCTGCTTTCCATCGGGGATTCTCTTGTCTGTGTCAACGATGAAGAAATGATTAAGATTCATGTACATTCCAACCACCCGGGCGAGGCCTTTGAAAAGGCGCTAACCATGGGAAGCCTCACGAATATGAAGATTGACAACATGAAGGAAGAACACTCCGAACGTGTGGCTATGGAGCAGGAGCGGATCAGGACAGGTGAATTCGGCGATGCCTTCCGTATCATGAAGGAAATCCGGGAAAAGTCCCGGACGGATGAAGGAAAGGATGCGCCGATGGAAGAATTCGGTGTGATCGCCGTGGCACAGGGCAGCGGCATGGAAACCATCCTGAAGGGCATCGGTGTAGACTTCGTTCTTTCCGGCGGACAGACCATGAACCCCAGCACGGAGGATATCCTTGCTGCGGCGCGGGAGGTACCGGCGAAGAACATCTTCGTATTCCCCAACAATTCGAATATCATTATGGCGGCGCAGCAGGCGGCTTCCATTTCGAAGGAAAAGAAGCTCTGGATCATCCCGTCCAAATCCGTTCCGCAGTGTATTTCCGGTATGATGGGCTACAGCAAGCTCAAAACAGCCAAGGATAACGAAAAAGAAATTCTCCGGTCCATGGGTACCGTGACCGCGGGTGAAGTGACCTATGCCGTACGGGATACCGAGATGAACGGCAAGGTCATCAAGAAGGATGATATTATCGGAATCGGCAACGGTGCGGTGCAGGCTGTCGGACAGGACAGAAACATCGTAACGGAAGAACTTCTTTCCGCCATCGGTATGGATGAGGCGGAAATCTGCGGCATCTACTACGGGGAGGATGTACCCGAGGATGAAGCAAATCAGCTTGTGGAGAAGCTTTCCGCTCGTTGGCCGGAGGTAGAGTTTGATCTGGAATTCGGCGGTCAGCCCATCTATTCCTATATTGTATCGGTTGAATAAGGTATGGTTCGAGATAATGAAATAACCTGTGTCCGCGGTGTGGGCGAGAAGACGGCCGTGCTTTTCCGTAAGGCGGGAATTTCGACTGTTGACGATCTTTTACACCATTATCCGAGAGGATATGTTTCCTATCCGGAAGTCATCCCGCTTGGCGAGGCAGAGGAGGGAGACCGGGTCAGTGTGCTTCTCCGGATCGTGACGCAGACCGAGGTCAGAAAGGGAAGAAGATATACCATCACATCTCTTTCCGCATCGGACGGAACCGCCTCCTGCCGGATGGTCTGGTTCAATGCACCCTATCTCCGGTCCAAATTCCGGAAGGGAGAAACCTACGTTTTCTCCGGAATTCTTCGCATAAAGGGGAATTTCCGCGTGATGGAGATGCCGGAGGTGTTTACACATCTTCAGTATCAGAAAAAGAGAGAAACCCTGCAGCCAATCTATTCCCTGACAGCGGGCCTCACCAATCATATGGTGGAAAAGACTGTCCGGCAGGCGCTTTCCGAGTTGGGAGATTATCCGGAGAGTCTTCCGGAGGATGCTCTCCGGGACTATGGCTTCATGCCTCTTGCAGAGGCAATCCGCGCTGTTCATACGCCCAAAGAAAAGGAAGAACTGGGAAGGGCCATGTCAAGGCTGGCTTTTGATGAGTTCCTTCAGTTTCTTCTGGATGTGAGAGCGGCCGGTGCGGAGGCGGCGGGGGAATTAAACAGCCACCCTGTTTCCAAAGAGGCGCTTACGCGTCTTACGGGTTTTCTGGCAGGGCAGCCCTTTTCATTGACAGAAGGTCAGAAAAGAGCGGTGGATGATATTGCACAGGATATGGCTTCGCCCCACGTCATGAACAGGCTCATTCAGGGCGATGTGGGAAGCGGAAAAACGATGGTCGCAATGGCGGCGGTTTATCTGGCGCTATCTTCCGGTTATCAGGCGGCCTTCATGGTACCGACGGAAGTTCTGGCAGAACAGCATTTCCGGGAGATTTCCGAAAAACTGAGGCCCTATAAATTTGAAACGGCGCTTCTTACGGGGGCGGTTTCGGCGGCTGAAAAGCGAAGAATCCGCGAGGGGCTTTCCTCAGGAGAAATCCGTCTTGTAATCGGAACCCATGCACTTCTGGAGGATCCGGTACAGTTCCAAAATCTGGGGCTTGTGATCACCGATGAACAGCACCGCTTTGGTGTGAAGCAGAGGGAAAAGCTTTCCGCGAAGGGAGCGGGCATCCACACGCTTTTGATGAGTGCGACACCGATTCCCAGAACGCTGGCCATGATCCTGTATGCGGACATGCATATTTCCGAAATCCGCGAGCTCCCGAAGGGGAGGAAGCGGATCAAAAACTGTGTCGTGGATACCTCCTATCGGCCGACGGCATGGAATTTCATCCGGAAGGAGGTTATGGCGGGGCATCAGGCCTACGTAATCTGCCCGATGGTGGAGGAAAGTGACCGGGTGGAAGGTGAGGATGTTATTTCGTACGCAGATGAGCTTTCCGGTACTTTCGGCGAAAACATCCGCGTGGATTTTCTTCACGGCAGGATGAAGGAGGAAGAAAAGAACCGGATCATGCGTTCCTTTGCCGCACGCGAGATCGATGTCCTTGTTTCGACAACGGTGATCGAGGTGGGAATCAATAATCCCAACGCGACGGTTATGATGATCGAAAATGCGGAACGCTTCGGGCTGGCGCAGCTGCATCAGCTCAGAGGTCGTGTGGGCCGGGGCGATGCGCAGAGTTATTGTATTTTTATCAGCGGAAAGAAGAGTGCGGCGAATCAGGAGCGGCTGAAGGTTCTGGAGGAATCGAACGACGGTTTTGAAATAGCGACGAAGGATCTTATGCTGAGAGGACCGGGTGAGTTTTACGGTATCCGGCAGAGCGGTGAATTGGATTTCCGGATCGCGGATATCTACAGCTTTGAAAAAGAACTGAAGCTGGCGCAGGAATGCATGCTGAAATACGGTGACAGACTTGTATCAAAGCATGAGGGGAAGCCGGTGCTGTAACGAGTTCGGTTTTTTCGGGCAATATATAACAGCTTCGGTAGGACGGTATGGTTCCTGCGGAAAAGCAGAAAATATAACATATCAATTTACAGGGGTAACGGATCATGGCGGATAATGAAAGGGATTTTTCCGAGGATAAAACGGTGACGGTTGAGAAGGACCGGGAAGAAAAGAAACCGGATGAGAATAGGCCGGAAGAGAAAAAAGAACAGAAGGAAACGGCGAAGGCGGGAGGGCCGGAAAAGAAAGCCGGAATGAAAATGAATCCGCTTCTCATCGCCGTGATCGCTCTTTCGCTTCTGGTAGTAGGTCTTTTGATCGTTCTTCTTTCGAACGGAAAAAAGGGTGACAAAAAGAAAAGTGATTCGGCAGCGGTAACGGAGACGGAAGTGTCTTCGGAAGGAACATCCGAAACGGCTTCCGATGAAGCAACTTCCGAAGCACCAAAAGAGGTTGTTACGGAAGAAGGAGCCGATAGGAAAGCCGGAAGACCTGCGGAGAAAGCACCGGACGCAAGCGAAGATATTAAATATGAAATCAGCTGCAAGGTTGCTTCCGCTGACGGTTGGGAAGAGGGCGGCCGGAAGGTGATGCAGTTCAGTATCATCATTAATAACAGCTCTTCCTCCGATCAGAAGGACTGGGAAGTTCGTCTTCCCGGTTTTACCGATACAAAGTATGTAAACGGTTGGAATGCGGAATATGAGATTTCGGGTGATACGCTTTTCGTAACACCCGTAGAGTACAATACGACCATCCCCAAGGGCAGCAGCATCGATATGGGTGTGCAGATTTCCTTTGCGTCTACAGCAGATGCCGAGGCCGCTGTAAAGGGACTCACCGGAAAAAAATCCTTCCCCATTTATATTGCCGGGGAGCTCCATGATGCGGAAAAAGCACCTGTGGAGACAATGGATGAAAAGAAGAAGGAAGAAGTTAAGAAAGAGAAGCCTGCGGCAGAAACCGGAAGCCCGCTCGAGAATCACGGCGCGCTTTCCGTCAGCGGGACGGACCTTGTGGATAAGAACGGGAAACCGTATCAGCTGAAAGGAATTTCTACCCACGGGCTTGCCTGGTTCCCGGAATATGTGAATAAAGCGGCATTCCAGGAATTCCGCGACAATTGGGGGGCCAATGTGATCCGGCTGGCAATGTATACCGGTGAGAGCGGCGGTTACTGCTCCGGCGGCGATAAGGATGCACTGAAAAAGCTGGTGAATGATGGCGTGGATTATGCGACGGAGCTCGGTATGTATGTGCTGATCGACTGGCATATCTTAAGCGATTCGAATCCGTTGACCAATGAGGACGAGGCAATCCTTTTCTTCGATGAAATGTCGGCGAAATATGCGGACTACGATAATGTGCTCTTTGAAATCTGCAACGAACCGAATGGCGGAACCTCCTGGGAGGATGTAAAGAGCTATGCGGAGGATGTGATCCCCGTAATCCGGAAGAATAAGGCCGATGCGGTGATCATCGTGGGTACGCCTACCTGGTCACAGGATGTGGACCTGGCGGCAGCGGATCCCATCACAGAGTATGATAACCTGCTGTATACCATCCATTTTTACGCAGCGACCCATAAGGATAATATCCGAAATAAGGTGAAGGAAGCTCACGACAAGGGACTGGCGATGATCGTCTCCGAGTTCAGCATCTGCGATGCTTCCGGTAACGGCGGAATCGATTATGATTCGGCAGATGAATGGTTCAGCCTGATTGATGAATATAACCTTTCTTACATCGGCTGGAACCTTTCCAATAAGAATGAAACATCATCCCTCATCGATTCCTCCTGTTCCAAGACCAGCGGATGGGATGACGGAGATCTTTCCGAAACCGGTCTCTGGCTGAAAAAGCAGATCAGCGGAGAGTAGTTCGCAGCATATATATCGGACTGTGGGCATAAGGAATGGATGCCGGCAGGAGGAGGTTTGCCGGATTGTGTAAAGGTGTGGACTGAATGGGAATGGACTGCACCGATTGAGAAAACAGGAGAAACAATATGCGAGTGATTGCCGGAACGAGAAGGAGCCTTCCTCTGAAATCCGTGGAGGGGGAAGGAACGAGACCGACACTGGACAGGTATAAGGAAACGCTTTTCAATATTCTGATGCCGCATATCCCCGGCTGCCGTTTTCTGGATCTTTTTGCCGGAAGCGGAGCGGTTGGGATTGAGGCGCTTTCCCGCGGAGCCGAGAGTGCGGTGTTCGTGGAACAGGCGAGAGAGGCCATCCGCTGCATCGAAGAGAATATCCGTTTTACCAAATTCGAAAAGGAATCCAGAGTGGTAAAGGGAGATGCCCTGAACTTTATCCGCGGGCTTAGAGAAGTACCGTATGATGTGATCTTTATTGATCCCCCCTACGGGAAGGAATTGGAGAAGGAAGCACTGCTTCTTCTCAGCGGAAAGCAGTTTGCGGATCCGGAAACGGTCATTGTAGTGGAAGCGGATCTTTCTACTGATTTTTCTTATGTAGAGAGTGATACGATATTTACTGTTTATAAAGAAAAAAACTATAAGACAAACAGACATTTGTTTTTGCGAATAAAAGGAGAGCAGTGATGAAGGTAGTATATCCGGGCAGCTTTGACCCGCCAACATTCGGACATTTGGATGTCATTAAGAGAGGAAGTGAACTCTTTTCGGAGGTGCATGTCTGCATTTTACATAATTCTTCTAAAAAATCCTCGTTGTTTTCTGTCGAAGAACGTGTTAATATGTTAAAGGAAGTAGCGGGAAATATCCCGAATGTTTTTGTGGACTTTTACGATGGGCTTCTGATCGATTATGTAAAGAGCAGAAATTTGGATGCCATCATCCGTGGCCTTCGGGAAATAACGGATTTTGGTGAGGAGCTCAGGATGGCGCAGGCGAACCGCAGCTTTTCCGGCGGAATCGAAACACTGTTCCTTGCGGCGGATCCGACGCATTCCTTTATCAGCGCCAGTATGGTGCGGGAATTTGCTTCATTCGGAAAAACGGTAGAACAGTTTGTGCCGGAACCGGTATTATTGAAAATAAACGAGAAATTAAAAGGCTAAGAATTCACAGGAGGTTAGGAGAAAATGGGAAAGAAGGGCGTTGAAGATTTGATTCAGGAAATCGAGGTATTTATCGGGCAGTGCAAATATCAGCCCCTGTCCTCGAATAAGATTGTCGTTCCGAAGGATGAGATGGAACGGCTTCTGAACGAACTGAAGATGAAGCTGCCCAGCGAGATCGAACGGTGCAGAAAGATCATGCGGAACAAGGAGGCTATCCTTGCATCTGCCAGAACCAGATCCGATGCCATTATTTCAGAATCCGTGAATGAGGCTAACAGATTGGTAGACAGTAACCATATTACTGAGCTGGCCAACATCCGCGCGGGTGAGATTGTTGATGCTGCGAAGGCTGAGGCACAGCGGATCGTCAGCGAGGCGACTGCCGAGGCAACAGAAGTCCGTCTCAGCGGAATGCTGTATACCAAGCAGAAGATTACCGAGATGAAGGAATTCTTTGCTGCAACCCTTGAGGCTGAGAATGAGAATTATCATAACCTCTGTGACAGCCTGGAGAATAATGTATACACCATGGAATCCAACTTAAGCGAGCTGGATGCCAGCATTGGTCTGATCAATGGCACTGCTTCCCAGCAGGCTTCCCAGCCGGGTAACCAGGCTCCCTATCAGGCGCCTGCTTATACAGACGATGAGTTTGATGAGGAAGAGGAAGGGTACGAAGAGGAAGAGTACGAGGAAGAAGAGTACGAAGAGGATGATTACGATGAGGAAGATGATTTCCTTGACGAGTAATCGGAATATCTCCATATGTATTATATGAACAAAAACAGCCGGCGGTCGGTCGGCTGTTTTTCGTTATTACTTGAAGTATGTGGAGCGGGAGAACAAACCCCTGATTAAAGAAGAAAAATGTAAGAGAAGAAAAAAACAGCCGGCTAATCTGCCGGCTGAAAATAAAAGAAGCGCGAGACGGGAATCGAACCCGCGACCTTCTCCTTGGCAAGGAGACGCTCCACCGCTGAGCCACTCGCGCATTTGCAACAGTGAAATATTACCACAGTAGGGCAGGGATTGTCAAGGATAAATTTTAAAAAAATTCAGAAAAGAAAATCAAAAGAAACGACTGAACAAATCGCACAAAAAAAGAGAAAAAACTCGTGCAAAATCTGACAGAAAATGCGGGGATTCATGATTGACACTGCGAGGGGCATTTGATACAATTTTTGGAAATATAGTAGAGAAAAGCAAGAGGAAAGCATCAAGAAAGAGAGGAAAGTATGAGCACAATTATTGGTGAAGGCATTACTTTTGACGACGTACTCCTTATTCCGGGCTATTCAGAAGTTCTTCCCCATCAGGTGGACATCAGCACAAAGCTGACAAAGAACATTACCCTGAACATCCCCTTAATGAGTGCAGGAATGGACACGGTTACCGAGCACAGAATGGCAATTGCAATGGCCAGACAGGGCGGTATCGGTGTAATCCACAAGAACATGTCTATCGCAGCCCAGGCGGAAGAGGTAGATATGGTAAAGCGTTCAGAGAACGGTGTTATTACAGATCCTTTTTCTCTTACACCCGAGCATACCCTCCGGGATGCTGACCAGCTGATGTCCAAGTTCCGGATCAGTGGCGTCCCCATTGTGACAGACGGCAAGCTGGTGGGTATCATAACCAACCGCGATCTGAAGTTTGAAACAGATTTCAGCAGAAAGATCAGAGATGTGATGACCTCCGAAGGACTCATCACCGCAAAGGAAGGCGTAACCCTCGAGGAAGCAAAACAGATCCTGGCAAGAGTTCGTAAGGAAAAGCTTCCTATTGTTGATACAAACGGTATGCTGAAGGGCCTGATTACCATTAAAGATATTGAAAAGGCTATTAAGTATCCCATCGCAGCAAAGGATGCCAAGGGCAGACTTCTCTGCGCGGCGGCTGTCGGCGTAACCGCTGATGTAACCGACCGTATTGATGAACTGGTAAAGAGCCATGTGGATGCCATCGTGATCGATACGGCACACGGTCATTCCGCAAACGTTCTTCGTACCTTTAAGATGATCAAAGACAAATATCCGGATCTGGATGTCATTGCCGGAAACGTGGCAACAAAGGCAGGCACCCAGGCCATGATCGATGCCGGCGTAGATGCCGTGAAGATCGGTATCGGTCCCGGTTCCATCTGTACAACCCGTGTCGTTGCCGGTATTGGTGTTCCGCAGATCACGGCGATCATGGAAGCCTATGACGCAGCAAAAGAAGCCGGTATTCCGGTTATTGCGGACGGCGGTATCAAGTACTCGGGAGATATCACCAAAGCCCTTGCAGCAGGCGGAAATGTCTGCATGATGGGTAGCCTGTTTGCCGGTACCGATGAGGCACCCGGTGATTTCGAATTATTCCAGGGAAGAAAATACAAAGTTTATCGTGGCATGGGTTCTCTTGCCGCTATGGAGCAGGGCTCCAAAGACCGTTACTTCCAGCAGGATGCCAAGAAACTGGTACCCGAAGGCGTGGAAGGCCGTGTAGCTTACAAGGGCAGCGTGGAAGATACCGTATTCCAGCTGATCGGCGGTCTCAGATCCGGTATGGGCTATGTTGGTGCAGCAAATATCGATGAGCTTCATGAAAAGGCTCAGTTTGTAAAGATCACGCCGGCAGCTCTTCGGGAGAGTCACCCGCATGATATCCAGATCACCAAGGAAGCACCGAACTACAGTGTTGAATAAGGTGAAATTGGGGACGGCTTTTAGTCGTCCCCGCTTTCGCGTCAGACAGTCCGGCGTTGAAGGAAGAGAGAAAGAAGAATAGAGGTTCTGACTGTTACAGAAAGGGAATAGCATGATCAGAGAAGATGTAAGAAATGTGGCAATCATCGCCCATGTAGATCACGGTAAGACCACACTTGTGGATGAACTCCTAAAGCAGAGCGGCGTATTCCGTGAGAACCAGGATGTGCAGGAGCGCGTCATGGATTCCAATGATATTGAGCGGGAACGCGGCATCACCATCCTGTCCAAAAACACAGCGGTTACATACGGAAAAACAAAGATCAATATTATCGATACCCCGGGTCACGCGGACTTCGGCGGTGAGGTGGAACGTGTCCTCAAGATGGTGGATGGCGTCATCCTCGTAGTGGATGCCTTTGAAGGCCCCATGCCCCAGACAAGGTTCGTTTTGCAGAAGGCCCTGCAGCTGGATCTTGCCGTGATCGTCTGTGTGAATAAGATCGACCGGCCCGATGCGCGTCCGGCCGAGGTGGAAGAAGAGGTTCTGGAGCTTCTGATGGACCTGGATGCCAGTGATAAGCAGCTGGATTGTCCGTTTGTCTATGCATCTGCGAGAGAGGGTGTATGCTCCTATACGGCAGATGAACCGGGCAAGGATATGCAGCCGCTGTTTGAAACCATCATAAAGAGTATTCCGGCGCCTGAGGGAGATCCGGAGGCCGGTCTGCAGGTACTCATCAGTACCATTGATTACAATGAATATACCGGCCGGATCGGTGTAGGTAAGATTGAGAACGGAACCATTAAGGTGAATCAGGAAGCGGTGATCGTGAACCATCATGATCCGGACCGGAAGGAACGTGTAAAGATTACCAAGCTTTACGAGTTTGACGGCCTTTCCAAGGTGGATGTTACGGATGCCACGGTAGGTTCCATCGTTGCGATTTCCGGTGTGGCCGACCTTATGATCGGTGATACCATCTGTTCACCGGATGCACCGGAGGCCCTGCCGTTCCAGAAGATTACCGAGCCGACGATCGCCATGAATTTCATGGTCAACGATTCCCCGCTTGCCGGTAAGGAAGGCAAGTTTGTTACATCCCGTCAGCTTCGTGACAGACTGTTCCGTGAGCTGAATACGGATGTATCGCTCCGGGTAGAGGAAACGGAATCGACAGACTGCTTTAAGGTCAGCGGCCGTGGCGAATTGCATCTTTCCGTTCTTGTTGAAAATATGCGCCGTGAGGGCTATGAATTTGCTTGCAGCAAGGCAGAGGTTATTTATAAAAAGAATGAAAGGGATCAGGTTCTGGAACCCTTTGAAATTGCTATGATCGATGTTCCGGATGAGTTCTCCGGTACTGTCATCAACATGCTCAGCGTGCGGAAGGGCGAGCTGTCCGGTATGGCCCCCGGCGACGGTGGCATCACCCGTCTGGAGTTCCGTATCCCGGCAAGAGGTCTGATCGGTTTCCGCGGCGAATTCATGACCGCTACCAAAGGGAACGGCGTCATGAATACGACCTTTGACGGATATGATCTTTATAAAGGAGACATGTCCTATCGGCAGAATGGTTCTCTGATCGCATTTGAGGCCGGTACATCGATTACCTACGGTCTTTTCAATGCACAGGAGAGAGGAACGCTGTTCATCGGCCCCGGTATCGAGGTATACAGCGGTATGGTTGTCGGTGAAACGGGAAGAGCGGAGGATATCGAGGTCAATGTCTGCAAGACCAAGCATCTGACCAATACACGTTCCTCCGGTTCGGATGAAGCGCTGAAGCTGGTTCCGCCGAAGAAGATGAGTTTGGAGCAGTGTCTGGATTTCCTGGATACCGATGAACTCCTGGAAGTAACACCGAAGAATCTCCGGATCCGGAAGAAGATTCTCGATTCCCGGATGAGACTGAGGGAAAACAGAAGAAATAAGGATTGATCGAATAGTTTTTCGGAAGAAAGAGGTACTATATGGCACAGCTTTGGGGCGGGCGGTTTACGAAGGAAACCGACCGGGCGGTTTATGATTTTAATGCTTCGATCTTGTTTGATCAGAAGCTTTTGCAGCAGGATATTGCGGGAAGTACGGCACACGCGAAGATGCTGGGTGCAAGTGGAATTTTGACGGAAGAGGAGACGGAGGCCATCGTGAACGGCCTTGCGGAAATCCTTGCGGATGTGGAATCCGGAAAACTGGAGATTTCTCCCAAATTCGAGGATGTTCACAGCTTTGTGGAAGCAACGCTTACCGAACGGATCGGTGAGCCGGGAAAAAAGCTACATACCGGCCGCAGCAGAAATGATCAGGTCGCACTCGATATGCGGCTTTACTGCCGGGATGCAGCGGATGAGATCGGGGAGCTCCTGCTTGGGCTCCTGCAGGCCATTCATAACCGCATGAAGGAAACAACGGATGTGTATATGCCGGGCTTTACGCATCTGCAGAAAGCGCAGCCGGTCACCTTCGCACATCATATCGGTGCATATTTTGAAATGTTCCGCAGGGACTACGGACGGATGAAGGACCTTCGCAAAAGAATGAATGAGTGCCCGCTTGGCGCCGGTGCTCTGGCCGGAACGACCTATCCGCTGGATCGGGAGATGACAGCCACCCTTCTCGGATTTGACTGCCCGACAAGAAACAGCATGGATTCCGTTTCCGACAGGGATTATGTGATTGAGCTTCTTTCGGCACTTTCTCTGATCCATATGCATCTTTCCCGGTTCTCGGAGGAAATCATTCTCTGGAATTCGAATGAGTACCGGTTTATTGAGATGGATGACGGTTTTTCCACCGGTTCCTCCATCATGCCGCAGAAGAAAAATCCGGATATTGCAGAGCTTGTCCGCGGGAAGACCGGACGGGTTTACGGCGCTCTCGTGTCTATGCTGACTACAATGAAGGGCATCCCCCTTGCATACAATAAAGATATGCAGGAGGACAAGGAGATGACCTTTGATGCAATTGAGACCACAAAGGCCTGCCTGCCGCTCTTTACGGGAATGTTTGTGACGATGAGGCTGAACCCCGAGGTGATGAAGCGGAGTGCCATGCTGGGCTTTACCAACGCTACGGATGCAGCCGATTATCTGGTAAGAAAGGGAATGCCCTTCCGGGATGCCCACGGTGTGATCGGCCGGCTGGTTCTTGCCTGCATTGATAAAAACTGCGCGATAGAGGATCTTTCTTTGGATGAATTAAAAGAAATCAGCCCCGTGTTCGAAGCTGATCTTTATGATGCGGTTTCCCTCGAAACCTGTGTCGAAAAGCGAAATACCATCGGCGCACCCGGTAAGGCTGCCATGGAGAGGGTAATCGCTGAGAATGAAGCGTTTCTGAAAGAAGCGGAGGCTAAGTAGGACAAGGATAGAGAATCCGCTTCCCAAAACAATCGGTGAGATAAACCGGATTTACCATTCGTATCTTCCCCAGTTTTTGGAGGCCCTCAGAAGAGGAGAGAAAAGGATCCGGTAGATCTTATCCACAATATAGGAAATGGTTATGATACCCGTTGTGATGACTGCGAGATGCAGAAGCATGACGGGTATTGTTTTTTGTGTATACTCGGCAATCCGCAGATACTGGAGCAGAGCGGGATGCAGAAGATATACACTGAAGGCTGCGGTGGAGATTTCGTTGATCACCCGGTTTTCTCCGAGATCGATCTGGAGGAACAGAAGAAGAATCGTGAGAGCCTCCAGCACGATCAGGGGACTGCAGTAAGCCCAGGCAATGTCCAGATCATAATACCTGGCAATCACAAAGATAATGACCAGCAAAGCAAGCAGGCAGAGAGTAAGGGCTGCTTTTCCAACCGGAAATCTGCCAATCCGTAATCCGTTTTTCGGCATATCCGTTGGCGTGAGCTGATTCAGGGATGCGCCGATCATGTAGCAGAGAACGAACTGTACGATGGTATAGCCTCTCTGGCTGCCATAGAGACCGATGGTACTGAGCCCTCTCATCGGATTGTCGATCAAGAGAGAGAGAAGGTCGACGGCGGATGGCCAGACGGAAAACAGGATGACAAGAAGCAGAATGACTTGTTTCAGTGTTTTGTTATCCATGCCGCGGATGGCCCGGTTGAGGAGCGGGGATACGAGATACAGAGCTGCATAGAGAATGACAAACCAGTTCAGCGGGAGGGAAGCGCAGAGAAGCGTGTTGCTGCTCTTCGGAATATCGCCGTGCGCCATTTTGAGAGCGGTGCAGACAAAGCTGAAAAGGCAGGTCTGGAAAATCAGGGCTATCGCCCGGCCGATGCTTCTTTTGTTGGTGCGGAACAGAAAATAGCCGGTGATCATAACAAAAAGGTTCACGGCCGCAATAAAAAGGGACTCCAGTCCGACAAGAATGGTGTAATTCATCCGCCCGGCGGAGGAGTTCAGAGCACCGCCCATATTTACGTTGTTGTAATGCAGGAGGATGACACCGCCCATGGCCAGGATGCGGAGCAGTTCTATGTTTGATTGTCTTTTCTTTTTTTCCATTTTATTTGTTTCCTGTTGCCGTATGTAATGAGAAGGACTGCGGAGCTTCCGCAGTCCTTCCTGTGAAATGTTCAAATCAGTTGTCGGTTTTACCGTACCCAGTAGCGGAACTCTTCATCGCCCAGACGGATGTAATCATCATTCTTCAGAATGATCTCCACACCCGGCTGCAGGAGTTTGCCGTTGATAAAGGTATGGTTGGTGGAATCGTTATCGCGGATGTAGCACTCACCGTTGCTGATCCGGAGAATGGCATGTTTCCGGCTGACCTTGCGGTTGCCCTCGATGGTGAAGTCGCAATCAGCGGACTTACCGATCAGGAATTCCTTTTTCAGAATCGGAACGAGCTCATTCGTCTTGATTCGGATTACGTACGGAACGGGGTTGTTGTAGTTCTGGGATGTAGCCAGAACCGTGGTCTGCTGCATGTTGGATTCCACATCGGCCTGCTCATCCTTTTCGATGGATTCCTGCTCCAGGGAAAGAATGTAATGATAGAATTCCGGCAGGTTGAACATGAGCTTGGAGTCCAGATACTTCAGAATGCTGTCAACGCATTCTACGCATTCCATGTTGGCGAAACGAACCTTGCGGATGAAATTCTGAATGAACTCCGTTACGTTGCAGTCAGCAAACTTCTTGTTGACCGGCATGTAAATGAGCTGGATATCCATATTGGAAAGCTCGATATACATGTAGTGCACATTCAGAAGAAGCTTGTTGAAGGACATATGGTTCTCTTCAAAATAGATCAGCTGGTTCAGAATATTCGACAGGATGGACAGAAACTCCCCCTTGTACAGCTGCTTCCGCAGGAACTGCTCCAATGGAAGCGTTGCCGGTACCTTGAACTGCAATGCACGGACGCCGTCAATGGCGACAATCTGGCAGGTAGTGCGGTTACCGACAAATTCGTAATTGAACATGGTCATCTCAAACTGGTCTACCGGAACATCTTCCTCCAGTTTGAAATTGATGGTAAACTCATCATAGCTTTTCTCTTCGGACATTTCGATTTACCCCTTCAAAAAAATTCAGGTCCCCCCCACGATTATTATACTGGTTTTTCGTCGTATAATCAATGCTGAATCACCTAATTTTACTGTTTTTTTATTCAAAAATCCGGTTTTTATTCTGCAAGAAATACTGTTATGAAACAGAACTTTGTGTTATACTCTCACTTATGAGAAAAGAAAGACGAATTTTACCATATATCATCATTCTTTCCCTGGGTGCTGTCCTGGTACTTTTCCTGTACCTTTTGGCCGCTGGGTTTCATCCTTTGCGCTATTTTTCCAACGGGATGCATGCGGAAACAACCATCGAGGATGTGGCCGACCGGGTGACGGAGGCACTGGCAGAAGGGAAAGACGGAGAAATACAGGTTTACATAAAGAATGTTTCTCCCAAGGACATTAAGCATCTCAATTACCTGATCGATACCATGAAGGGAAATGTTTCGGAGTATAAGGCTTCGGGACCCTTTCTGGGGGTAAAGCTCTATACATTCTATGTGGAGCGGGCGGATTCCCTTTTTGTTTATGAGGCGATCACCGAGGGAAAGGAAATTCCGGAGGATAAGCTTCGTGCCAAAACGCTTCTCAAAAGAGTGGAGGGAATCCTCGCCGGTGTGATCACGCCCGGGATGACGGCGTATCAGAAAGAACTGGCCCTGCATGATTTTCTGGTGAACAACTGCACCTACGGCTTTGGTTCCGAGGATGATCAGAATGAATATACGGCATATGGGGCACTGATTGACGGCGTGGCGGTCTGTAGCGGTTATGCAGCGGCCATGAACCTGCTTCTTTCCTGTGTGGGGATAGAGAGTAAATTCATCGTGGGGACGGCGACTTCATCAAACCGTGATGTGGAGGAGACCGAGAATCATGCATGGAATCTGGTGCTGATTGATAACGAATGGTATCATCTTGATGTCACCTGGGATGATCCGGTCGGTGAAAGGCCGATTCTTTCCCACGAGTTCTTTAACCTTTCGGATGAGGTGATGAAAAAGGACCACACATGGAATCAAAAGAAGACCGAAGTCTGCACCTCTATGATTGCCAATTACTTTGTGGCAGAGGGACTTTATTTCCGGAGTATCAATGCCTTCCAGAATGGTGTGGAATCTCTTTTTACCCGGGGATATACAAAAATTGAATGCGTTGTGGAAGGACTGGATATTTTAGACAGTGATATGCAGTTTGCTTTCCGGATACCGGGCATCCTCGAGCTAAGATACTCCGCTTCCGGATACCGGCCGTATAACCTTGTACGGGTCGAGGCAAACTGATATTTAGGTAAAACACCGGACCGAATACCCGGTTAAACACATGAATGGCAAAGTTGTTTCATGCGTAAAGGGGGTGTTCACAGTATTATCACGGGTTTTGTGTATTTTTTCGGTAAAAACCGTATTTTTGGGCGTTTTTCGGGTGATTTTTTGTGAAATATTAAATAACTTTTTTGTTGATTTTTCACAAAGGGCGTGTTAATATAATTGTAACAATTATTTCATAAATAAAAAAACCGTCCTTTCAAAAATCCCGGCCATAGTACCGGGATTTTTGCACGAATCAGCGCCGGACTGTCCGAATATTCGGAAGGAGTTTCGGGCAGTACGGCGGCACATTATTTGTAATAAACAGGTCATATTTCGCATGCGGAATATGACCTGTGCCAGACAGTCTGGCGTAGATAAACAAAAAGAAAGAAGGTTTAGTAAAATGGCAGCAAAAGAAGGCAGTCTCAGTATCAACAGTGAGAACATTTTTCCCATTATCAAGAAGTGGCTTTATTCGGATCATGACATCTTTATCCGGGAACTGATCTCAAATGGCGTGGATGCCATCAGCAAGATCCGGCAGCTTTCTTCCCTTGGCGAGGCGGAGCTTCCCGAAGGAGAAAAATACCGTGTGGATGTCCTGGTATCTCCGGCGGATAAGACACTGACCTTTGTGGATAACGGAATCGGTATGACCTTTGAAGAGGTTGAGAAGTATATTAACCAGATCGCATTTTCCGGTGCGGCTGAATTTCTGGAGAAGTACAAGGATAAGGACCAGACGGAGCAGATCATCGGCCATTTCGGCCTTGGATTTTATTCGGCCTTCATGGTTTCCGATAAGGTAGTGATTGAAACAAAGTCCTACCGCGAGGATGCGGCGCCTGTTCTCTGGACCTGCGAAGGCGGTACGACCTTTGAAATGGAAGAGGGCACCTATGCGGAGCGGGGAACCAGGATTACGCTTTACCTTTCCGAGGATTCTCTGGAGTTCGCCAACGAGATGCGTGTCAGAGATGTGATTCAGAAGTACTGTGCGTTTATGCCGGTTGAAATCTATCTCACCAACGAAGATAAGGCAAAGGAAGCGGTAAAGGATGCGGTCGTTCAGGACAAGAAGAAGGAAGAGGATGACCTCATCGGTGATGTAAGTGAGGATGTTTCTGATGACGCGGAAGAGAAAGAGGAAAAGCAGGAAGAACCGCTGAACGATATCCATCCGCTCTGGACACGGAATCCGTCGGACGTGACGGATGAGGAATATAAAGACTTCTTCCAGCATGTATTCTTAGACTTCAAGGAGCCCCTTTTCTGGATTCACCTCAACATGGATTATCCCTTCCGGCTGAAGGGCATCCTGTACTTCCCGCGGATCAACCCCAATGTGGATCCCTTTGAGGGAAAGGTCAAGCTCTTCAATAACCAGGTCTTTGTGGCGGATAACATCCGCGAGGTCATTCCGGAATTCCTTCTCACTCTGAAGGGTGTGATCGACTGTCCGGATCTGCCGCTCAACGTGTCCCGGAGCGCACTCCAGAACGACGGATTTGTAAAGAAAATCTCCGAGTATATCACGAAGAAGGTGGCGGACAAGCTCACCGGTATGTATAAGACCGAGAAAGAAAAATATGAAGGCCTGTGGGAAGATCTTTCTCCGTTCGTCAAATTCGGATGTCTGAAGGATCCGAAGTTCGAGGAAAAGATGCATGACTACATGATCTACAAGAACATCGAAGGAAAGTTCCTCACACTGCCGGAGTACCTGGAAGCGGCAAAGGAGAAGCATGAGAATACCGTTTATTATATCTCCGATGCAGAGCTGCAGGCCAGCTATATTGAGATGTTTAAGAAAGAGGGAATGGATGCCCTCTATATGACGCATAATATTGACAATCCCTTTATCTCCACGCTCGAGATGAAGAATGAAAATGTGAAGTTCCTTCGGATCGATGCGGATCTTTCAGCCAATATGCAGGATGAGGAAGTGGCGGAGGAAGAGGCAAAGACAGCTTCCGAAAAGCTCCTGCCGCTCATGAAGAAGGCCTCCGGCAATGAAAACCTGAAGCTGGATATGAAGAAACTGAAGGATGCGGATATGCCGGCGCTTCTTCTGGTTTCCGAGCAGGAACGCAGAATGGCGGAGATGATGAAGGCCTACAGCTTTGGCGGAGATCTGCCCGATTATGCAAAGAACGCCGAGACGCTTGTCATGAATCTTAAGAGCAGTCTGGTGCAGTATCTGCTGGAAAATGCGGAAAAGGAAGAGGCAGTTCCCGTGGCCGAAGAGATCTACGACCTTGCCGTTCTGGCAAACCAGCCGCTTTCCGCGGACCGACTTACAGCGTTTATTTCCAGAACCGGCAAATTCCTGTTACATGCAGCGTCTGCCGATCAGAAAGATGAATAAAAGAACGAAATAGATATAGTGAACAAACTTGAAGCGGATTTATGAATAAACATAGATCCGCTTCGAGACGTTGTATAATATAGTGGTTGAGCTTTTTCTCTAAATGTGGTACAATGTCATGAATAATGGAGTGAAAAACCACAACCTCTTGCGTAACGTCGAATTGTATGAAAAATCCGGCGTTCCAAAGAGAAAAGAAAAAAAGCAACAAACAGATGCGAAAAATCGATGTATGACGAAATCGATTGCATAATATAGGTAAACGAGGAAAAAGGCATGAGAATCTTTAACACCATGACCCGGCAGAAACAGGAATTCGTTCCCATCGAACCCGGAAAGGTGGGCATTTACGTTTGCGGACCCACTGTCTATGATTTTATCCATATCGGCAATGCACGGCCTATGATCGTGTTTGATACCCTTCGCCGCTATCTGATGCACCGCGGCTACGAGGTGAATTATGTATCCAACTTCACCGATGTGGACGATAAGATCATCAAAAGGGCGAATGAGGAAGGCGTTCCGGCAGAGCAGATATCGGAGAAGTATATCGCGGAATGCCGGAAGGACATGGAAGCGCTGAACGTTTTGCCGGCGACCACACATCCGCAGGCGACCAAAGAGATTCCCGATATGATCAGTCTTGTTCAGACGCTGATCGACAAGGACCATGCCTATGAAAAGAACGGTACGGTTTATTTCCGCACCAGAAGCTTTTCCGGTTACGGAAAGCTTTCCCACAAGAATATCGACGAGCTCGAGTCCGGTCACCGCGATGCGGCTCATCAGCTCAAGGTGAGCGGCGAGGATGAGAAGGAAGATCCGCTGGACTTTGTTCTCTGGAAGCCGAAGAAGGAAGGCGAACCCTGCTGGCAGTCCCCCTGGAGCGAGGGGCGGCCGGGTTGGCATCTGGAATGCTCCTGCATGTCGGCCAAGTATATCGGCGGAACGCTGGATATCCATGCGGGCGGCGAGGATCTCATCTTCCCGCATCATGAAAATGAGATCGCGCAGAGCGAAGCGGCACATGACCAGACCTTTGCCAATTACTGGATGCATAATGCATTCCTGAAGATCAACGGCGAGAAGATGGCCAAATCCCTCGGTAATTTCTTTACGGTGCGTGATATTACGGCCAAGGTGGATCCGATGGTAGTCCGTTTCTTCATGCTTTCCGTGCATTACAGACGCGCACTCAATTTCTCCGAGGAGCTGGTGGCGGATGCCGGCACGAGTCTGGAACGGATCCGGAACTGCTTTGAAAAGCTTACCGAACGGGCACAGGAGGGAAGTCCCCTCGCACCCGGGGAAGAGGAAAAGAAAAAGGAGGCAGATCTCCTTCTTACAAAGTTTGATGCGGCGATGGACGATGACCTCAATACGGCAGATGCGATTTCCGCGGTATTTGAGTTTGTACGTGCAGTTAATGCGAGCCTTGCGGAAGGAATCTCAGGCGAACTGGCCGGCATTTACCGGGACGCCCTCGCAAATGTCATGGAGGATGTGCTGGGTGTAAAGCTTGCGCGCGAGGTGGAGCTTCCGAGCGAGGAAATCGAACAGCTGATCGCGGAGCGGACCGAAGCCAGAAAAGCAAAGAATTTTGCCCGCGCGGATGAAATCCGGAAGCTTCTTCTGGAAAAGGGAATTGTTCTCGAGGATACAAGGGAAGGCGTAAAGTGGAAAAGAGCATGACGGAGTGCATGACGGAGGAAGAGGTATTTCGCCGGTTTTCGGGACCGGCCCTGGCCTATCTCGGGGATAGTGTCATGGACCTCATGATCAAGAGTTATTTTCTGAAAAACGGCAACATGCAGGCGGAAAAATACCACAAAAAGGTTACGGCAATCGTGAATGCCAGAAGCCAGGCGGTATTTGCCGAGAATATCCAGGACCGCCTCACGGAGACGGAAAAGGATATATACCGGAGGGGCAGAAACGCGTCGGTTCATACGCACGCGAAGAATGCCACACTGGGAGAGTACAAAAAGGCAACGGGACTGGAAGCCCTGTTCGGCTACCTGTATCTCACAGGGCAGCAGGAACGGATGGAAAGTCTCATACTGGATCTCATCAGATCGCACGGAGAAGACCATGAGCTATGAAATTTTCGGAAATGAAATGACGGAGCTGCATCCGACCTCCAGTACGGTGCGGCAGGCGAAGGAGGAACCGGAAGTGATTCCCACTCCCTCTGCTTTAATTGAAGGAAAAAATGCAGTGTTGGAGGCTCTCAGAGCCGGAAAAACGCTGGATAAACTGTTTATTCAGGATGGAATGCGCGACAATGCCATATCCCAGATCCTGGCTAAGGTGAAAGGAACCACCACAGTGGTATCGTTTGTGAAGAAGCAGCGGCTCGATCAGATGTCGGAGACCGGTGTACATCAGGGCGTGATCGCCCAATGTGCGGCCGGAATGTATTCCACGCTCGAGGATGCCCTTCTTCTGGCTGAAAAGAGGCAGGAACCTCCGTTTCTTATCTTTTTGGATGAAATTGAGGATCCGCACAATCTGGGGGCTATCATCAGAACCGCCAATATCGTTGGCGCTCACGGCGTAGTAATTCCGAGACACCGGGCGGCCGGTCTTACGGCTGCTGCCGTGAAGGCTTCCGCCGGAGCAGTTCATTTTACCCCGGTGATCAAGGTGAATAACATCAAAAAGACGATGGATGACCTGAAAAAGGAGGGCTTCTGGTTTGCCTGCGCCGATATGGACGGGACATCTATGTATCAGACCGACCTCACGGGTCCCATGGGTCTTGTGATCGGTAACGAAGGGAGCGGCGTTTCCCGTCTGGTAAAGGAGACCTGTGATTATGTGGTTTCCATTCCGATGTTCGGTGATATTTCCTCCCTGAATGCTTCCGTTGCCGCGGGAATCCTCTCTTATGAAATCAGGAGACAGAGACTGCAGAAACGGTCGGGAATTTAGTATAAGAAACGGTGTGCCGGCAGTGACAGATCGCCGGAGGCCGTTATGGGAAACAGACTCTGAGATTTGATACTTCCGGATCGGAAAGGCAGTCGGATGGAGCGCATGGAAGATGAAGAAATCATTCAGCAGATCCGCAGGCGGGGCGAAGAGGAAGCTCAGCTTACGGAGATGCTGATCAAAAAGTATATTCCCCTGGTAAACAGGGAAATCCGATTTCTGTTCCTGGCCGGGGCCGATGCGGACGATCTGGCCCAGGAGGGCATGATCGGGCTCTACCGGGCTATCTGCAGCTTTCAGCCGGAGGAAGGAAACCGTTTCATTACATTTGCGGTGACCTGCGTCAGGAACCAGCTCCGGGATGCTGTGAAAGCAGCCGGCCGGCAGAAAAATCTGCCGCTCAATAATTTTGTTTCCCTTTCCGGAACAGAGGATGCCGAAACGGAGCTTACGCTTTCCGAGGTGATCGGCGGACCGGAAACGGAAAATCCGGAGGCAATCTATCTCCGGAAGGAGGAGCAGAAGGATCTTTTGAATGAGATGCGGAGAATCCTCAGTCCGCTCGAACTTGAGGTAGCAAAGCTTTATCTGGAAGGGCTTTCCCGGACGGATATTGCCAAAAGAATGGGAAAGGATGAAAAGGCGGTCAGCAATGCCCTTTCCCGGATCCGGAAAAAGCTTTCCGGTTTTATGGAGAAGCGGAATACGGAGTAGAAAACAAAAAAACCTGCAGATTCTGCAGGTTTTATAAGTGGAAGCCACCAAGCGGAATCGAACCGCCGACCTCATCATTACCGATGATGCGCTCTACCGACTGAGCTATAGTGGCATGTCACACAAACGCTATGATAATAAAAAATGCCGGCTTTGTCAATAAGGAAAAACGGAGATATATGAAAAAAATTATCAGTTTGCTTTTGATCATATTTCTGGTGCTTTCGGGAACGGTGTTTTCCGGAAGATCTTCTCGTGCGGCCGAAACATCGGGCCGGGTCCGTCCCGGCGTTTCCATGCTCCGGGTTCGTGAGACCCCGGGCGGTAATGTGATGACCGATTCATCCGGCAACACAATCTATGTGGACGGCGGCACGCCTGTCACCATTCTTGATACGACCAATTCTTCCTGGTATAAGGTTACCTTCTCCTATGGCGGCAGCCAGCTTACCGGATACATGTCTTCCTCATACCTGGAGATTACCGGAAATAATTCCGGCCAGAGCCAGGCTGTTTCTTCGGATGATTTTGAAGCTTATCTTTCTGCGCAGAATTTCCCGGAAAGCTATAAGCCTTATCTCCGCGAGCTGCATGCCATGCATCCGGCCTGGGTGTTTAAGAGTGTGCAGACGGGAATTGACTGGGGAACGCTGATGGAGAATGAGAAGAGTAAGCCCGGCCAGGTGAAAAATATGGTTCTCGGAACCTCCTATGCGCCTCATTACAACTGGCGTTCCACCACAGTCGGTTACGATGCGGCGACCAATACCTGGTATCCCTTCGACGGGGACAGCTGGTTTGCGGTTTCGGATGATCTTCTGGCTTATTACATGGATCCCCGGACCTACCTCTACCAGAATTATATTTTCTGTTTTGAAGCATTATCCTATCAGGATGGCATGCAGAACCAGAATGGTGTGGAATCCATTCTCCGCGGAACCTTTATGGAGAATACAACACCTCCGGGTGAATCGAGGACCTATTCCGATATCCTGATGGAGGCCGGCCGCACCTACGGCGTCAGCCCCTATCATCTGGCGGCCCGCATTAAGCAGGAGCAGGGAAGTGATATGGGCATCTGTGCTTCCGGCCAGAGTCAGACCTATCCCGGCATCTTCAACCACTTCAATATCGGTGCGTACGATTCATCCAACCCGGCACTTCTCGGACTGAAGTATGCGGCAACTGCGGGAAGCTACGGCCGTCCCTGGAATTCGGCATATAAATCGCTGATGGGCGGAACGGAATATCTTTCCTCATCCTTCATCAGTGAGGGGCAGGATACGCTCTACACACAGAAATTCAATGTAACCAATAACGACTGCCTTTTCTGGCACCAGTATATGTCAAATGTTCAGGCGCCTGCGTATGAAGGCAACAGTCAGTATCAGGCTTATGCGGACAATGGTCTTCTCGATTCGACCATCGTCTTCAAAATTCCGGTATATCTGAATATGCCGGAGGAAGCAGTGGATAAGCCGGCCGATTCCGGTAACCCGAATGCAACGCTGAAGAGTCTTGCGGTATCCGGGTATTCGCTCACACCGAGCTTCCATAATGCAACGAAGAATTATTCACTGATCGTGCCGCAGGGAACCGATTCCATCAGTATCAGTGCGGAAGCAGCATCCGGTTCGGCATCAGTCAGCGGAGCGGGTAAGGTCAGCCTTAAGGTAGGAACCAATACCGTGAAGGTTACGGTAACGGCCCAAAACGGCGGTACGGAAACCTATGTCCTGACGGTTGTCCGGGAAGGCGAAAGCTCCGGAACGCCTGCCAATAAAGAAAAGGTTCACCGGGGAGATATGGACGGAAACGGCAAGATCAATGCGGTGGATATTGTTAAGATTCAGCGGCTCATTGTCGGAATCGATTCCATGACCGATGAAGCAAAGAAGCTGGGCGATGTAAACGGTGACGGTTCTGTCACGGCCATTGATGTGGTCATGGTACAGCGGCATATCGTCGGAATTGAAGAAATTACCTGGTAGCCGAAAAGACGGTATACCGGTGCAGTTTTAAGGAGGAATGTAGTTTTATGTTACAATCGCGAAGAAAGATTCTCGGGTTTCTCATAGCCCTTCTGCTGGTCATGGCCGGCGTGGGCGGTGTGACGCGGGAGGTACTTGCTGACGATGTAGATGTAGTGATCTGGTTTTCGGAGGAAACGGTTAGTAAAGGTGATTCCGTATCCGCCGTGGTGAGTGTATCCGGCGATGCCATCTCATCCTTTACCATGGATGTTTCGTATACCAGCTCTGTCCTGGAATTCACCGGAGCCAGCGGTATGGCCAACGGCGGCGGCGGAAACGTCAGGATCAGCTTTACCGGTCCGGGCAGTGTAACGCTGAATTTCACGGCCATTGCCAACGGCACAGCGAGTGTATCGACCAGCGGAAACGAGTGCTATGATATCAATCTGAACCAGCTTTCGGTTTCCCATGCGGGCGCCAGCATGACGGTCAGCACGCCGGAAGCGACGACAGAAAAGAAAACCGAAAAGAATTCCGAGGAAGATCCGAACAACAATACAACCGAGGAAAAGGATGACGGCAGATCCAAGAACTGCTACCTGGCAGCGCTTTCCGTATCGCCGGGAAACCTTTCTCCCAGCTTTTCCAAGGACGATACTGCCTATTTCGTACAGGTGGATAAGGATGTAACATCCCTTGTGGTTTCCGCAACACCGGAGGATGATAAATCCGAAACCTATGTGAGCGGCGCCGACAGCCTGAGCCCGGGACTGAACTCCGTAAGAGTAACTGTTACGGCAGAAAACGGCGCGGTGAAGGTATATACCATTACGGTTCAGTGCGGAGATGAAAAGGATCCCTATCAGGTTATGATCGATGGCATTTCCTGGACCATCGAGCGTTCTCTGGATATCGAAGCCCCGGAAGGCTTTACCGATGGCAAGGTGACCTTTAAGGGAGAGGAAATCGACTGTCTGGTTTCTCCGAACGGGAAGATCAGCATTTTGCCGCTTTCCAACGGAGAGGATGTGGCCTGGTTTATCTACGATGCAAAGGATACGAAGTTTACACCTTATGTGGAATACTCCGCAGCGTTTGCCCGGTTCCTGATCCTGGAGCTGCCGGATAACGTAAAGGCACCGGAGGGTTACCAGCCGACGGAAATCACAATCGGAAATAACAAGGTGAAGGCGTTTACGGACGGATCGAAGGATGGCTTCTATCTGGTATACGCTGTCAATATCGATAATAAAAAGGAAACAGATGCCGGCTTCTATCTGTACGATTCCGTCGAGGATACCTATATGCGGTTCCCCGGCGTAAAGGAACAGTCTGAAGAGGCGCCCACAGAGCAGGCAACGACAGAATCCGTTGCGACGCAGAATGAGGCGCCCACAGAGGAACCGGATGTACCGATCATCAAAGAAAAGGATGAGGGATTCCTGACAAAGAACATGCTGAAGCTGATTGCCGGTGTTCTGGCCGGCCTGCTCGTGCTTCTGGCAATCATTCTGATCGTGATGATCGTGAAGAATGCGAAGCTGCGTAACCGTCTGGACGAGCATGGACCCTTTGACGATGATGAAGATGCGGATGACGATGAACCTATGGAGGAAGAGAGAACGGTAGCGCTTCCTCAAAATCGTGAAGAGGAAAATGTTTCCCCGGAACAGAACGTGCCGCTTTCGGAAGAGGAAAAAACAGCAATCGCTTCCGAAGCGCTCCAATCCGAAGTAACGGGAGATACCGGTGAAATCCTTCTGGAAACAGCCGAAGATAATAACAGCTCCGTTCAGGTGGAACGTGTGGAGGATATTCAGGACCGGATCAAAGAAGCCATGAAGGATCGTCCGTATGGTATTGATTCCGCATTTGATGTGGTGGCAGGTGATGATAGTCTGCCGGTTGAACCGTCCGATGAGGAAGACGGCGAATCCCTGACGGAAGCTGTCAGGAAGACGGCTGACGC
>CACYDN010000217.1 GCA_902773185.1 uncultured Lachnospiraceae bacterium
GGGGTACAGAAAAGTTTGTTAAAAAATAACAATCAATCTTCTGTATCCCTTTTGTTTACTTCATTTGGCTTAGGCCTGAACTGTAACATAAATCATTCTAAGGATCATTCTAATCAACTTCATATTTACTACATTTGGCGGAGCAACGAACTGTACCGACGAATAGTAAAATTAACCTTTGAGGTAAACACCCATATTGACATTCCTTTGTTTTTCTGTTATTATAAATTTACCTCACAGGTAAATTCTATTCGGGAGGGGTAATTTGAATGTTACATACAAAACAAATAGAATTCAGAAGATCTGTACAGTTTCTCAAATTGCAGAAAAAAAATACGGACTGGAAATGGCAAAGAAAATCAGTTTGCGCATACAACAAATAAAAGCTGCCGTTTCCGTTGAAATGATGATTGAGTACAATATCGGAAGATGTCATCCCTTGGTTAACAATCGAAAAGGGCAATATGCAGTTGATCTTGTCCATCCATATAGATTGGTTTTTGAAAAGCAGGGTGAACTTACACAAATAGCCCACATAATTGAAATTGTAGACTATCACTGACGATTAAAAGTCCGGTACACCGATTATTAATTAACCGTCACGATTACATTTTTTCGGTGTACCTGATTACGAGGAGGTAGCGCCATGATAAGAAGTCGAAGCATAATAGCCACACCGCCCGGTGAATCGATCAAGGAACAATTAGATATTCGCGGAATGACGCAAAAAGAATTTGCTGCCAGAATGGACATGTCCGAAAAGCACATTAGTAAGCTTGTGAACGGAGATGTTCAGCTCACCCCGGAAACCGCTGTTAAGCTGGAGGTGGTTCTTGGTGTCCCCGCGCAATTTTGGAATAATCTGGAAGCATTATACAGAGAAGATATCATTAAGGCCGAAGCCGAAAATGCAATGGATGAAGATATCGAATTGGCAAAACAGATTCCTTACAGGGAAATGGCGCAATTCGGCTGGGTTCCGGCGACACGTGTAACCTCGGAAAAAGTTGAACATCTGCGCAGATATTTCGAATTGGTAAAGCTTTCCCTTCTCGGAAATGACAGGATTACACGAATTGCATGCCGGAAGCTTATATTAACAAAAAAAAGTGATCTTGCACTTATGGCCTGGGCACAGGAAGCCAAGCTGAAGGCACGCGAAATTTCCACAGCGCAGATCAGTATCAAAAATCTCAATTCTGCTATTCCGGACATCCGAAAAATGACAGTCATGGATCCGGCCGAGTTTTGTCCTAAAATCAAGACCTGTCTTGCAGACTGTGGAGTTGCTTTAGTATTTTTACCTCACCTGACCGGCTCATTTCTGCAGGGAGCAACTTTTCAGGATGGCAACAAAATTGTAGTTGGTATGACCGGTAGCGGAAAAGATGCCGATCAGTTCTGGTTCAGTTTCTTTCATGAGCTTGGCCACATTATTCTGGGTCATGTCGGACAGCCGAACGGCACCTCTGAAGATGATGAAAAAGCCGCCGATCAATGGTCGGAAGATACGCTGATTGAGCCGCATGACTTCGAATTATTTCGAAAAGAAAACGACTATTCCGAACAGAACATTATTCAGTTCGCTGACCGACAGGGCATTACCCCCGGAATCGTTGTCGGACGCATGCAGACGGAAGGAATGATCAAAACCGGTATGCTGAATAACCTTAAAGCGAAGTATGAAATAGCCGTGTAACCACATTCTTTCAATTTGTTTCTATAAGCGAGCTTCGCTATCGAGAAGAATAGAAATGCCCGTTCGGATTTTTCTCCAAACAGGCATTTCATAGTTAATCTGTTATATCAGTAGTCCAATTATATCAGTATTCCGATTAAGGATGCATGGCCTGTGCATTCTGACGCGATGCGGCTGCTTCGCGGTTCTGGAAGTCGCGGACTGCCCGCTCCGTCAGATTCGGATTCTGGAAGATGCTCATCAGCTTCGCTGTGTTCACACCACGGCCATCCCTGTTGAAGGTTTCGCCGTACTTCTGGACAACCGCATTCCGGATGCATATTTTCAGATCATCCATCTTTTCCGGTTTTGTCACAAGCTTATTCACGAGCGGTCTGTAGTAATCATTCCGAACAATCTTGCCAACGACCACATCCACTACATCGTCCTGGATTTCCTTTACGTGTCTCATCTCGGCCTGAGTCGGATTCCCGTTCAGTGTCTGCAGGAACGCACTGTTTTCGGCCGCATAAACTCCGAATACCCGTGTGAAGCCCGCCAGCTTGCCTTCATACCGGTTGATCAGGATATCGGTCTTATCCTCGATCTTTTTCCACTCCGCAAGACCTTTCTGCGGATGCCGACGCATGCAAGCCTTAAACTCTTCGTTCTTTGCCAGCTGCTTAAACTCATCCTTCACAAAACCGCCGCTGAATTTTACGATGGTATCCCGAACCGCTCCGAAATCAACGCCCGGCACGAAGGCCTGATCCGCATACTTCTTCAGTGTGTAGTACTTTGCCTTATCCAGGTCTGTCATATTCGGCTTGATGTTCTCGTAATCGCCTACCGTTCCTACGTAGGTGTAGTTCCGTGCAAAGGTCTGCGAGATGCCCCGAATCTTCTCTCTGAGCTTCAGCTGCATCCGGGATGCGTTCATCTGCTGCTGGTACGGCTGGCAGCGCATGCAGCGGTCATTCTCGATATTGGGACCCAAAAGCGTTTTGATTTCATGCGCTTTCGCACAGATTTCCAGCTTCGTCTTTTTGCCGAACATCACGCCTTCATCATCCTTTATGTTGCATACGCCGGCGCAAAGGTTGTTAAAGTTATTGATCATGACCGGAACCGCCTTCATGATCTGCCTACTGATTTCCAGTCTGTCGGCGCCTCTGTCGGTTCCCTTGATGCCGAAGATGCCATAATGCTCATCGTAGTAATTGGATGCGGCCACGTAAAGTGCCTTGAAGTTCCGCATAACAACATCCGATTTCACGTTTCCGTCGTAAAGATTATCCATGAGTGTCTTGACAGCCTTCGCCATAGCCTGGTAAGAATCGGAGCCTTCCACGCCGGCTTCCTCTCTGAAGTTGGCATCACTGTCTTCCTGCGTCCTGCCCAGCGCGTTCCGGAAATCGATCATCTTGTTCGCCATGCTGCTCACGCCCTCCTGGTAGTTCTGATAACCGGTGAGGAAGCGCTTCATGTTTTCCTTCTCCTTAAGAGAAATCTGCGCGGGCTCATTGGCTTTCACACCCTGCACGTTATTCGGCTGATCATTGTTAATATTGTTGATATTGAGATTCTCTTCCGGCTCATTCATGCCGCCATCGTTGTAGAATTCGTACTCATTATCGTACTCTTCATCGAAGGGATTATCCTGCATCATGTTTTCGAAGTTCTGCAGTTTCGCCTTACGAAGGTCCTCTTCAATCTTCTTATGCTCTTCCTCGGCCTTTTTAACCTCGTCAGCTTCGCGCTTCTTTTCTTCAAACTGTTTCAGGATCAGCTCACGTGCGGTCTTTACATCCATGCCGGTCGGCTTCGTATCCTGCCGGAAGTAAGCCTGCAGGGCAAATCTGCTTTTGGATACCTGATCAAAAGTCAGATACTTTACACAGTTCTCCAGATCCTTCTTCATCTCGCTGTTATAACCGAGGTTCATGAGAAGGACTTCATACTCATCATCGTTCAGCTGATCACCGATCACGCCGAGGATGATCTGCATTCTTTTTCCCAGATTATCGTTTTCATGTTCCCATGCAGCGCGGTCAAACTCATTCTTTAATGCCTCGGCATTGTTCAGTGTAAGCTTTACGCGCTCCTCATTGCGGGCATTCATAATGAGCTGATTGATCTCATGATAAGCCGCAAAGGCATTCTTGTAATCCAGATCCTTCACAAGAGAATGGGTCTGGTTCAGCTCGTCCTCCACGTCTGCCGGATTGGCATGAACCGCCTTCATCCGTGCATAGAGAGCCTCGGAGATATTGGCAACAGCACGCTCAACATCCTCCTCCGGAGCATCTTTCCCCTCCTGCTTGCCGGTAAAGGCTACAAGGAAATCCTTGAAATGCTCCTTTACGATCGTGGAATTCGCGTATCTGGTCATGAGAACCGCTACCTCACGGAGATACGGGCTCTTCTTGATCCGGGTGAGCATTGCTGTGAATTCCTCGTCCTCGAGATTCTCACCGAGTCTACCCAGGATGGTATTGAGACGCGCTTCATAACCCACGCGATCCGGGCTGCTGTCGAGGAAATAGTTAAGTCCACGGTCAGAAATATCAATCGCTCCGTTGGGATCCTGGAAATGCGAAAAGATAAACGCCAGCTGGTTCATCTCCTCCTCGGGCGTCAGTCTCTTATAAACATTCTGAATAAAC
>CACYDN010000218.1 GCA_902773185.1 uncultured Lachnospiraceae bacterium
ATCTCCACTATCCTTGTCGGAATTATGCTCGCGGCATCCGTGATCTCGCAGTTCCCGGATGCCTATGCCTGCATGAACCGGATCGGGGAAGTGCTCGAAACAGAGGTGTCGATTACGGATTCCTTGAAGGAAATGCCAAAGAAGACTTGCAAAGGTACCGTAGAGTTCAGGAATGTGACCTTTTCCTATCCGGGAGCGGATGAACCGGTCATCAGGGACATCAGCTTTGTTTCCGGACCGGGTGAGACTACGGCTATCATAGGCCGCACCGGCTGCGGAAAATCCAGCGTGGTGAAGCTCATCCCGCGTCTGTATGATACCCTGTTCGGAGAGGTTCTTGTGGATGGCGTGAATGTCAAGGATTACAAGATCAGTGAGCTCAGGGACATTATCGGATATGTACCGCAGAAGAATGTCCTCTTTTCCGGTGATATCGCAAGCAATTTGAATTTCGGAAACGAAAACGGCAGTGAGCAGGACTGGGCGGAGGCCTGCCGGATTTCCTGCTCCGAGGAATTTGTTTCGAAAAAGGACGGCGTATACCATTCGAAGGTTGCGCAGGGCGGAACAAACTTCTCCGGCGGTCAGCGGCAGCGTCTTGCCATAGCCAGAGCCGTTATGAAAAAGCCGGAGGTCTATATCTTCGATGACAGCTTTTCCGCACTGGATATGAAAACGGATAAGACACTCCGGGCCAACTTAAAGGAGTCGATGGGCGATGCCACGATGATCGTTGTCGCACAGCGTGTGAATACGATCATGGATGCCACCAGAATTCTGGTGCTTCAGGATGGTGGTGTGGTAGGTATGGGAACCCATTTGGAACTTCTTAAGACCTGCAAGCTTTATCGTGAGATTGCTGAAATTCAATTGGGAGAGGAGGAAGTGAAAAATGAACTCAAGTCCTCTTAAAAGAATGTTATCCTACTTAGGTCATTACAAAGGCAAATTAATACTTGCCATAACGATGACACTGCTGGGAACGGCGCTGACAGTCTATGCACCGAAGCCCCTCGGAGATATATCTACGATCCTGTACGATGGCGTGGACGATGGTTATTGGATTGTAAAGTATAATGCTGACGGATCCGTCATAGCCGATTCCGTCTACTTCACGGCCGGTGGTGTAGAACTCGGAAAGCTTTCCTGCATCGCCTTCCTCGTAACGCTTCTGATCGCTCTTTACGTGGGATCGCTGATTCTCTGCAACATCGGAAATAAAGTGTTTGGAACGGTTTCCTCGAGAGCAATCAAGGATCTCAGAAACGATATCGATAAAAAGATGCACCGCGTGACATTGAATTACTACGATACCCGCACAAACGGTGAGATTCTTTCTGTGATCACGAATGATGTGGAATCCGTCAATACCCTGATTGCCAAGAACATTTACTCCATTGTCTCGCAGGCAATCACACTCATAGGCGTGCTGATCATGCTGCTTACCGTTAATGGCTGGATGACCCTGATTGCAATCGCTATGGTACCGTGTACGCTGCTCGCTACCGGCTCGGTAATGAAGCTCAGCGGAAAAAGCTATACGAAGCAGCAGAATATGCTCGGAGACGTAAACGGTTTTGTAGAGGAAAGTTATAACGGACATAATGTCATTTCCTCTTTCAACTATGAGGAAAGAGCGAACCGGGCATTCGACGAGATGAACAGTGAACTTCAGGAAACGACGCAGAAGGCGGAGAAGTATTCCGGCGCGGTCATGCCGCTGACTTTGATGGTAAACAACCTGGGTTATGGTGTGGCTGCTTTGATCGGCTGTATATTCGCGGTCGAAGGAAAGATGACTGTAGGTAATGTGCAGACGTCGCTTCAGTATATGAAGAATTTCCAGACGCCGTTCTCTGTAATCGCACAGCTTTCCGGCCAGTTTTCATCGGCCATCGCAGCTGCAAAGCGTATATTTGAACTGCTCGATACGGAGGAGGAAATTCCGGACCCCGAAAACGGAAAGGTTCCGACAAAGGCGGACGGCGCAGTTGAGTTTAAGCATGTTCAGTTCGGCTATAATCCGGATAAGCTTCTGATGACGGATGTCAATATCAGCGTGAAGCCCGGTCAGAAATGTGCCATCGTCGGACCTACCGGTGCCGGCAAGACCACACTGATCAACCTGCTGATGCGTTTCTATGAAATAAACGGCGGCGAAATCTGGGTGGATGGCATGAATTCGAAGGAAATGACAAGGCATGAGCTTCGTACGCATTTCGGAATGGTATTGCAGGAGACCTGGCTTTTCGAGGGTACAATCCGCGATAATTTGAAATACGGCGCCGGTCGGGAGGTAACCGATGAGGAAATCGAGGCGGCGGCGAAATCCGTCTGCGCGGATGCCTTTATCCAGACCATGCCCGGCGGATACGATATGATGCTTTCCAAGGGTGCAGAGAACATATCACAGGGGCAGAGACAGCTGCTCACGATTGCAAGAGCA
>CACYDN010000219.1 GCA_902773185.1 uncultured Lachnospiraceae bacterium
GCATGATGAAAAGCTACGGGAATTTCTGGATTTGGAAAAAGTTTTATGAGAATTCTTGAAGTTCTGCTACGGATTATTGTATAATTATTATTTGAGTATTATGCTTCCGCAGTACTGATCGGATACAGCGTTTGCAGAATAACCGGACGAATGTTTTCCGGTTATTTCAGAATGTTTGTACCGGGCTGTGCGGAAAGATTGCGGAATAGAAGGAGAAGGAAATGAATATAGCAATTGATGGACCGGCCGGAGCCGGAAAAAGCACCATCGCCAGACTGGCGGCAAAAAAACTGGGGTTCATCTATGTGGATACCGGTGCCATGTACAGAGCAATTGCACTGTATCTTCTGGATACGGAAACAAATACCGATGATCCGGCAGCACTTCAGGATGCGCTGAAGCAGGTACATATCAACATTGTATATGAACAGGATGTGCAGCATGTGTTCCTCAATCTGCAGGATGTTTCGGCGGAAATCCGCAGTGAAAAGGTCGGGAACATGGCTTCGAAAACATCCCAGATCAAGGCAGTTCGCGAAAAGCTTCTGGATCTGCAGAGAAACATTGCCAAAGAGAATAATGTCATTATGGATGGCCGCGATATCGGAACCAATATCCTGCCGAATGCCGAGCTGAAGATTTTCCTCACGGCATCTGTGGATGTCCGGGCAAAGAGAAGATTTGATGAGCTTCGGAACATGGGCGAGTGGCCGGATCTTGAAGTGATTAAAGCGGATATTGAACAGCGCGACTACCAGGATATGAACCGCGAGATCGCACCGCTGAAGCAGGCGGAAGATGCGGTCAGGATCGATTCTTCGGATATGACCATTGATGAAGTGGTAGCGAAGATTTACGATCTGGCAAAGCAGGCGGGCCGTGAAAAGGAAATGGATGAATGGAAGTAATACTTGCAAAATCAGCCGGCTTCTGCTTTGGCGTGAAACGTGCGGTTGAGAGTGCTTTTCAGGCTGCGGAAGAAGGAAAAAAGAACGGCTTTCCGGTTTATTCCTTTGGACCGATCATTCATAATGAGAATGTGACGAAGGAACTGACGGATGCCGGTGTTGGGATGGTGGAATCGGAAGAGGAACTAAGGGAGCTGCCGAAAGGTTCGCGCGTTATTATTCGGTCTCACGGTGTTCCGAAGTCGGTTTATCGCATCCTGGAAGAAGCAAATCTTACGGCTGCGGATGCGACCTGTCCCTTTGTGGCGAATATCCATAAGATTGTCAGTACGGCCGAAGAAGACGCTGTCGTTCTTCTGATCGGGAATCCCGGACATGCCGAGGTGGAGGGCACGCTCGGATGGTGCATGTGCGAAGCATATGTAATCGATTCCGAAGAGGATATCGCATCACTTCCGTTATTTTCAAATCGAAAGATTTTGGTAGTCGGACAAACAACATATAGCCTAAAAAAATTTCAATATTTAGTTGAATTATTGAAACAAAAATATTATAATATTGATGTTTATCGGACCATATGTAATGCAACCGAAACACGGCAGGACGAAACCGCTTCCCTTGCAAAACAGGTGGATGCCATGATCGTGATCGGAGGCAGACATAGTTCCAATACACAAAAGCTGTTTGATATCAGCAAACAGCATTGTAGAAATACTTACTACATACAGACACTTGATGACTTGGATTTCACTGGTCTTGAATCCGTTAGTAGGGTAGGTATTACTGCGGGGGCATCTACCCCAAACTATATTATTAAGGAGGTTCTGGACAGAATGTCAGAATTAAGCTTTGAAGAGATGCTGCAGGAGGAAACACCTGTATCCATCCGTCCGGGTCAGATTGTGGAAGGGAAGGTCATCGGCGTAAAACCTGATGAGCTTGTAGTGGATATCCACTATAAGTCAGACGGTGTCGTAACCGCAAACGAGTATTCCAACACACCGGTTGATCTTACAACTGTAGTTAAGGAAGGTGATCCGATCACCGTTAAGGTCATCAAGACAAACGATGGCGACGGACAGGTTCTCCTTTCCTACAAGAGAATTGCTTCCGAGAAGGCTTATGAAGAGCTGGAAGAAGCGTTCAACAACAAAACCGTGCTGAAGGGAACAGTACGGCAGGTACTTTCCGGCGGACTTTCCGTCAGCGTGAGCGAATGCCGCGTATTCATTCCGGCAAGCCTTGTCAGCGATACCTATGAAAAGGATCTTGAGAAGTTCATGAACCAGGAGATCGAATTTGTTCTGACTGAGTTCAATCCTCACAAGAGAAGAATCATCGGTAACCGCAAGCAGCTCATCATTGAGCAGAAGAGGGAAGCTGCAAAAGAACTGTTCGACCGCATCAAGGTTGGCGATGTTGTAGAAGGTACCGTTAAGAATGTGACCGATTTCGGTGCATTCATCGATCTCGGCGGCGCAGACGGACTGCTTCACATTTCCGAGATGTCCTGGGGCCGTGTTGAGAATCCGAAGAAGATGTTCAAGGTCGGCGATTCCGTTAAGGCCTTCATCAAGAATATCAACGGCGAGAAGATTGCTCTTTCTCTGAAGTTTGATGACAAGAATCCCTGGATCGATGCAGATGAAAAATATGCAATCGGTACAGTTGTAAAAGGCCGTGTTGCCAGAATGACTGATTTCGGTGCATTCATCGTTTTGGAACCGGGC
>CACYDN010000220.1 GCA_902773185.1 uncultured Lachnospiraceae bacterium
AAAACACCCTGCAGCCACAGCCACAGGGTGCCCATTACTCAAACCATTACAGGCAAATTAGTTGATGGCATCCTTCAGAGCCTTACCAGCCTTAAACTTGGGAGTTTTGGAAGCCTCGATTGTAAGAGTCTCACCTGTTCTCGGATTGTGACCTGTACGAGCAGCTCTCTCAGATACTTCAAAAGTACCGAAGCCAACCAGCTGTACCTTTCCACCTGCCTTAAGTTCTTCAGCAACTGCATCTGTAAAAGCCTTTACAGCCTTCTCTGCATCAGCCTTGGAAATCTCTGCCTTAGCAGCTACTGCTGCAACTAACTCAGTCTTGTTCATTGTATAACTCCTCCTCAAAATGTAATCGGTTTACGGCAGCTACCCTCTGTAGCAACCCATATACTGTTATACGTTTTTTTGGCCCTTTTGTCAAGCTTTATAGCCCGAAAACCCTTATTTTTACTCAATTTCTATGGTAAATTCGGCCGAAAAAACCTCTCCCGGAAGAAGCCGGTTGTCATAATCTCTTTTTTCGATTGAACCGGCAAAATCCGCACGATCCGCACGTCCGTACCAGGGCTCGATACACAGGAACGGTGCGTTTTTTCCGGCCGGTGACCAAAGTCCGAAAAGCGGGGAATTAAAGGATACGGAAACCCTCTCCATCCGATCCGGTCCGAGAATGCTCACCTTATTAACCTGGTGGTCCTCAATGATGAGAGCATCCCGATCGAACATATGCGGATCAATGGGAAGCAGACCGCCATCCGTTTCCAGCGTATAGACCTCATCCTCCAGAAGACCGTTCTCGTTCAGCAGTCTGTAGCGGATCGGCTGATCCGTATCAAAGGCCAGGAATGAGTCCACCATCTTCTCCTTCTTATTCAGTGGGCAGTTAAACGCCGGATGTCCGCCAATCTGGAAATGGATGGGCTCCTCTCCGGGATTCTTCACGGTCCACTCGGTCAGGATACGTTTTCCTGTCAGCACGTAGCGGATTTCCAGAATAAACGGATAAGGATAAACCTTCATCGTTTCCTCATTGGAGGTAAGCCGGAAAGTGATCTCCTTTCCGTTCTGCTTCACCAGCTGGAAGTCCATATCCCGGGCAAACCCATGCTGTCCCATAGGATAATCCGTTCCGTCAACAGTAAATTTATGATCCTTCAGACTTCCGACGATAGGAAAAAGCACCGGTGCATGACGCTTCCAGTAGGCTTCGTCCCCATTCCACAGATAGTCCTTTCCGTTTTCCTTATTCAAAATACGAACAAGCTCCGCACCGCTGCGGTTGATTGTTACCTTCAGCGACAGATTTTCCAAATAATACAGATCCATTTTGTCCCTTCTTTCTTACAACGCATTTGCTTACTCAAGTTGCGTCTTCTCCGCAAGGAGAATGTAATATTCCGTATCAGGTTTTTCTCGCAATATTGGAGAACTTGGTATACTTTCCGATCCAGGCAAGTTCCACAGGTCCCGTGGAACCGTTTCTCTGTTTTGCCACAATAATTTCCGCAACACCCGGGCGCTCCGTATCGGGATGATAATAATCGTCCCGGTAGATGAACATAACCACATCGGCATCCTGCTCGATGGCACCGGATTCACGGAGATCCGCCAGAACAGGCCTGTGATCCGGCCGGGCATCGACCGAACGGTTCAGCTGGGAAAGTGCAATGACCGGCACCTTCAGCTCTCTGGCCAGACTCTTGAGGGATCTTGACACATCCGAAATGAACTGCTGCCGCGACTCCACACGCCCGGCCGTATTCATCAGCTGCAGGTAGTCGAGGATGATGAGACCGATCTGGTGAGCCTGCTTCCACTTCCTGCAGATGGAACGCATCTCCGACATGGTAATACCGGAATTTTCATTGATATAAATCGGCGCGGAAGCAATGGTATTCGAACTCTCGATGATCATCTGCCACTCATCTTCCGTCAGGTTACCCGTTTTGAGTGACTGCGCATCTACCATGGCATCCATGGCCATGAGACGGCTGACCAGCTGATCCTTCCCCATCTCCAGAGAGAAGATGGCCACCGGCACATGCTCCCGAATTGCCACATGATGGGCAATGTTCAGAACGAGTGCGGTCTTTCCCATGGCCGGACGCGCCGCCACAAGGATCAGCTCGCCGCCATGAAGCCCTGTTAACTTATGATCAATATCCGTAAAACCGGTTGCCAGACCATTGACATGCCCTTTGTTCCGGGCAGCCGCTTCAATCTGGCCGATGACCTCCACCACCGTATTCCGGATCGGCACGTAATCCGTCCCTCCGCTCCGGCTCTGGGCCAGACGGAAGATTTCCTCCTCGCCTTGCTCCAAAATGCGGCTTACATCATCTTGGGCATCGTAGCCGTTGATCTGCATGCTCTCCGCGATCCGGATCAGTTTCCGGAGATCGGATTTATCTTTTACGATACGGCAATAATCCCGCACAAAAGCAGAGGTCTGCACCTCTGCCAGAATCTCGCCGATATAACTGAGGCTGCTGATTTCATCCGGCGCGCCCATCTGCCGGAGTTTTTCACCCAGGATGATCTCGTCGATTTCACGACCTTCATTGTGCAGCTGCACCATAGCTTCAAACAAAAGACCATACTGGGTATTATAAAAATCCTCCTTCAGAAGCAGTCCGGAAGCCTGGGAAACAGCATCCGGCGCCATCAGCATGGAACCGATAATGCCCCTCTCCGCACCGCTGTCATGGGGGAGTACTCGTCTTACGATGTTCTCACTCTCTGCCAACTCTCCCGCTCCTCCTGCTTACATCTTTACTCTGCGATTACATCGAGCAGAATTTCCGCAGTCACCTCCGGATGCAGCTTCAGGCCGACCTTATAGCTGCCGAGCCCCTTCACCGGTTCGGGCAGAAGAACTTTTTTCTTGTCGATATCCAGATTCAGCTGTTTTTTCAGAAGCTCAGCCACTTCCTTTGCGGATACGGAACCGAAGGTCTTTCCGTTCTCGCCCACCTTCATGGTCGTGGTTACCTTCTTGTCCTTCAGCTTTGCCGCCAGTTCCTGCGCCGCCGCCAGATTCTCTGCAGCGACCTTATCCGCATGCTGTTTCTTTAATTTCCAATCGTTGATATTCTTCGGTGTTGCTTCCACACCTTTATTCTTCGGCAGGATGAAATTTCTGGCATAGCCCGTACTCACCTCAACGATCTCACCTTTTTTTCCAACGGACTTCACGTCCTCCAGTAAAATT
>CACYDN010000221.1 GCA_902773185.1 uncultured Lachnospiraceae bacterium
AGGCGAGTCATCAGGATACACATTTATGTGGTATCCTGTTTGACGAACCCACAACATTGAGCAAGCTTGCTTGCGAAATGGAGAAGGAGGTTTTATCATGGATCAGAATAATTCGCTCTATCCGAACGGCGCAGAAGACGAGCTGGAACAGACCGTACGGATTCCTGCCGGGCAGGCAAATCCGATCGGACAGGGAAATCCCACGGATGGTTCGCAGCCGGGCTACCAGCAGGACTATCAGCAAAATGCAGGCCAGTACTATGGTCAGAATCCTTATGGACAGCAGTATGGTGCTCCCCAGGGGTACGGTGCACCGAATGCCGGCTATCCGAATGCACAGGGGTATGCACAAAATCCTTACGGACAGTACGGCGCCGGATACGGACAGCCGCAACAGGGCTATGGACAGACACCGCAGGGTTATCCGCAGAGTCCCTACGGACAGGGACAGCAGGTTTACGGTCAGGCACAGCAGGCCTACGGAAGCCAGCAGGCAAATCCGCAGACACCGGGATATCCTTCTCCGTCAGCAAATCCGGCTCAGCCCGGCGCAGACTATGGCATCCCGGCACCGAAGAAATCCAAGAAGAAGCTGATCATCATTGCCAGCTGCATTGCCGGCGCTCTTGTCATCGGCCTTGTTCTGTTTTTCGTTCTGGGCGGTTCCAAAAGCGGCGCAGATTCACCGGAAGCGGCCATCAAATCCTTTATGAATGCCTGGGCCAAGCATGATATCGATAAAATGATCGATTATTCCATTCCGAAAAGCAAACGTGACGCCGTAGACAAAGTACTGCACAGCGAAGGCTATTACAAAAAAACGACCTATTCTCTTAAGGATATGTACGAAGAAGAATACTACTACGACTACGATATGTATTCCTCAAGCACATTTTCTTTCCGAAACATTTCGACCGAATTGAAGAAAGAATATACCGCCAGTGATATAAAGGAGATCAACGAAGAGTTCGCAGAGGACGGTCTGAACCTGAATATCAAAGCCGCCAGAAAATATCGTGTCAAATATGAGGTTTCCGGTGACTGCGGTGAGCTCAGTTATTACCACAAAGATGAAAATAGATGGTATGAGGATAGTTTTACCGTCTTCACATACAAAGTTGACGGAAAATGGTACGTTCTTCCCGAAGTTCTGGACTTATAAAAACACAATGAAAAGATTCCTTTCCATCCTGTTTCCTGTTCTGGCCTTTCTTCTCCTTCTTCCCGGGGCGCTCCTCTTTTTTACCGCCCTTTGGGTCAGACGGACGTGGAGCAGTCTATCCTTCTCCACCATCGTCTTCCAGCTGGAGAATTCACTGAAGGGAACCGGCGCAAAAATGATACCGAAATATCTTCTGACGGCCGCATTGCCGGCCGTCAGTCTTTTTGCGTTCATTCTTGTTCTGTACATTGTTCTCCTGCATCGCAGACGTAAAACACAACTTCTTCTGACCTACGCCGTATTGCTGACCGCACTTCTCCTCCTCGGGACTTCCGTCCTGCTTCTCTGGAAACGGATCGGGCTCGGAAATTACCTGAAATACGGCAGAAAGAATTCCGTTTACATCGAAGAAAACTATGTGAACCCGGCCGCAGCCGGAATCACTTTCCCGGAAAAGAAACGAAATCTGATCTATATCTACCTTGAATCCATGGAGCTTACCTCGGCCGACACGGAAAACGGCGGCGTCATGGCCGAAAACCATATTCCCAATCTGACTCGGATTGCAAAGGAATCCGAATGCTTTTCGGGCGCGGCTGCAAGCAAAGGTGCGTCATCGAAATCGGAAGATTCAGGCACAGATAGCTCCGCCCCCCTGAACGGTGCCGTCTCTCTCTACGGTACGGACTGGACCATGGGCGGCATGTTTGCGGAAACAGCCGGTCTCCCGCTGCTGATTCCCATCCAGAAAAACTCCATGTTTACCCAGAACGAATTTTTCCCTTCCGTCACCACGCTGGGAGATATCCTCGAAGAAAACGGTTACCGGAACATCCTTCTCATCGGTTCGGATGCGGAGTTCGGCGGCCGCGACCTCTATTATCGTTCCCATGGGAATTATGAGATCCACGATTATAAGTACGCAAAGAAAAACGGCCGGATTCCGGAGGATTATATGGTCTTCTGGGGCTATGAGGATGAAAAGCTGTTTCAGTTTGCCAAAGAAGAGCTTTCCGATCTTTCCGGTTCGGGTGCACCCTTCAACCTGACACTTCTTACCGTAGATACGCACTTTGAGGATGGTTACCACTGCCGCCTCTGTGACGATCATTTTGCGGATTCCTATGAAAATGCCATCGCCTGCTCAGACCGGCAGGTGGCCGCTTTCGTGGAATGGTGCCGCGAGCAGGATTTTTACGAGAACACAACGATCATCATTTCCGGTGACCATCCGACAATGGATAAGGATTATAACAACTTGGTACCGGCAGATTATGAGCGGAAGGTCTTTGTTTCCGTGATCAATCCGGCTCCTGCCGTAGCTATGAATCCATCCGACCCCACATCCGATCAGTCGGAGAAGTCCGGCAGACTCGAAAAAACAAATGAGAAAAACGGTTCCCGCCGCGCGTATTCCACCTTTGACCTCTTCCCCACCACACTGTCAGCTCTCGGTGCGGATATTCCGGGCCACCGGCTCGGACTCGGCACAGACCTTTATTCCGGTGTGCCTACCCTCCTGGAACGGGACAGCTTCGACGAGATGGATATCCAGTTGCAGATGCATTCCGCCTTCATGGACAGGCTCGCGAATATTGAAGCCTCTTCCGATAATGACTTTCTTGCAGAGATTGATTCTCTCCTGGCTGAGGCAAAAGTAACCCTTTCTCTCACCGAAACAGGCGAAAAAGGATATTATGCTGTTAAGGCAGAGATTTTAACGGACCGTCCTTCGATTATGAATTATATAGCGCGGATCTACGTTACCGCCTCCGACGGAACCTATTCCAAAGATATTCTACTGGAAAAGGATGATGCGGCTTCTCTTTCGGAAGGAAAGACCGTTTTCTCAGCCTTGGTTCCTCTTCCTCTTTCCGAGGATTATCAGCTTGAACAGTACCATGAATCCGCTCTGCCGAACCATGATGAAGACCATTCCCTGTTCCGAGAGGAAGAAACCACCGAGGAAACCGTTTTTACGCCGCCCGCAAGCTGGCAAGGTACCGTGACGGTCACCCTTACCATAGATACCCACTCTGAAAAATCAATTTCTGACTGGAGCGAATCCTTCCCGGTGACTTACTAGGGCATCCCGATCCTATCAGCTGAAAAAGCGCCTATCCGAAGATAGACGCTTTTTCGTTTCGACCCACACAAGGCAGATCCTGTTATCATGTTACATGTATCGCTGATGTTTTATTCACAGAGCTAAAACGCGGAATGCGAATGAAAGAACACCGCTTTGGATTACGGTCTTACCGACATATCGGAAACACTGATCGACATGACTTTGCCGTTATCATCCCAAACGAAGGATACATAGAAATCACCGTCTTGGGCACTTCCGCCATACTCCAGTTCTTCTGCTGTTCCGGCGATGCCAAATGCGCTGATGGCCTCATCCTTCGATGTTCCGTAGCCAACACCTGCGGCCAGCTTTACGCTGTCACTTGGGTCATTCTCTCCGGGGATGTAGATTGCACTGATCACATGGTCGATGTTCTCTTCAACCGTGACACCGGCGTAATAATGGCTCACGAGTTCCCCTCTCGCATTGGGGTCGCACGGCATTGCGGAAGAACTCGGCTTTACTTCTGCACCCAGTGAACCTGAAACATCGGTAAACGAATCGCCGGGACTGACCTCGGTTCCGTTAATGACAACCTTTGCCTTGCTCCTGACATCTCCGGTCTGCGCCGCAGCCTCCGTGGTTTCGTCTGCCGGTGCTTCCGTTTCATTTCCGGCATCTCCCTCCGTTACGGCTTCGGTTGCTGCCTGGGTTGCTGCTTCGGTCTTCTTATCATCATCCTTCTTACCGCAGGCCACAAGGCTCACGGTCATCATAGCTGCTGACAAAAGAACAGCGATTTTCTTCTTCATCTTTTCCTCCAAGTATACTGACAACAAAATTGTTCTTGTTGTCATTTTTTTTAGTAGTTCTCTTCATGTACTTCGAAGAAGCTCTGCGGGTGGTTGCAAACCGGGCAAACCTCGGGTGCTTCGGTACCGACTACGATATGACCGCAGTTCCGGCACTCCCAAACCTTCACCGTACTCTTCTTGAACACTTCC
>CACYDN010000222.1 GCA_902773185.1 uncultured Lachnospiraceae bacterium
AAAATCCGGAATGAGCTGGGACAGGAAAAAGACGGTATCCCGGCAGTGAAGGTCAGTGCGGGTGTGGCCTTCGGTAGGAACGGAGACAACACCAGCAGTATTTTCCGCGCAGCGGATGAAGCGCTCTACTTTGCACGGAAAGATGGCAAGAGCGGAATTCATTTCCAGAAAGCAAATTAATATGTTGTGGCTGATCATTCTGGGCCTTGTGCTGGCGGCGGTAGTCGCCGGCCTGGTCTACATATCCAGATGCTTTCAGCGGTTTGGAATCATACGGAGAATTGCCGGAGACAGGAATTGGCTTCGGCGGCTTTTGGCCGTCCTGCCACTCCTTGTTTTTTTCATCTGCGCCGTATTTGATACGGTGAATTCGATCATTGTACTTCTGCACCTCATCATGTTCTCTCTTGTGGCGGACGGCCTTTACGCCCTGTGGCGGGCCTTTGTCCGGCATATCCGGCGGAACGTGCGCGAACAAAGGCCCGGAAGACCTGAGGAATACCGTCCATATTGGCGCGGCATTTTTGTCATCTGTTTCACAGCCATTTATCTTTCTGTCTGCTGGTATCTGGCACATCATGTCTGGATCACGCGGTACGATCTGACAACGGAGAAGTCATTGGGGCAGGAAAGTCTTAAGGTGGTCCTTATCGCGGATTCCCACACCGGCGCAACCTTTGACGGCGATGGATTTGCAAAGGAAATGGAGCGGGTGCAGAAGGAAAATCCGGATATTGTCCTTATTGCCGGTGATTTTGTGGACGATGGGACGAGCAGGAAGGATATGATCCGGTGCTGCCGGGCGCTCGGCGAACTAAAGACAACCTACGGCATCTATTATTCATTTGGCAACCATGATAAGGGATATTTCCGCGGACGCTCCTTCAGCTATGAGGAGATGACCGCTGAGCTTCGGGCCAACGACGTAACGGTTCTGGAGGATGAGGCGGTTCTTGTGAATGACTCGTTCTATATCATCGGCAGAAAGGACCGCAGCGAGGAATCGCGGATGGATATGCAGGAGCTGGTGAAGGATCTCGACCGGGAGAAATATATGATCGTGATCGATCATCAGCCGAATGATTATAAGGCAGAAGCTGAGGCAGGTGTGGATCTGGTGGTTTCGGGACATACCCACGGCGGGCAGCTGATTCCGATCAATTACATCGGGGAGTGGATCGGTGTGAACGACAGCACCTACGGCTATAAGAAAAAGGAGGCTACCGATTTTGTGGTAACCTCCGGGATATCCGACTGGGCCATCCGGTTTAAGTCCGGAACAAAGTCGGAAATTGTGGTGATGCAGATCCGGGCAGACTGACCGGAAACATGACCGGAAAACATGTTCCGGGGGAAGCCTGACCGGGTGCATCTAAGTAAGAAGAATAAAACAATGGTTTTTGAATCGTTTCAGAAAGATCAGTGAAGCGATTTCTCCAGCTCCTTCACCAGAGACGGAATCGTTGCTTCAAAGTCTACACCATACCAGGGCTCTGCCGGGTTTTCCAGCGTGACGCGGATGGTATCTGCGGTATAATCCGCTGCTATCCGGAAAGCATCCTGCAGGGAGAGACCTCTTGTGGCAGCACCGACAACGGTGCTGGCAAAGATGTCTCCGGTGCCGTGATAAGCGGCATCCACGCGGTCATTCTGATAGATGATCTTTTCGCCGGTCACGGTATCCAGACCATACACGCCGGTTTTTCCTTCGGAAAGAGAAACACCGGTCAGGACGACTGTCTTGGCGCCCAGTTTCGCGAGACGGCTGATGAGGAGCTCAATATAAGCCTCATCGTAGGTTTCCTTATATTCGGTATCGGTCATGAAGCAGGCCTCGGTGATGTTCGGCATGATCACATCTGCCTCGCCGCAGAGACCGGCATTCAGCTTCGCATAGTTTTCATCAAAAGCCGGATAGAGCTTTCCGTTATCGGCCATAACCGGATCGATGTAGATCTTTGTGTTTTCGCCGCCGAATTCCCGGAAGATGGTCTTTGCGATTTCAATCTCTTCCGCTGTGCCGAGGTAGGCGGTATAGATGGCATCGAACTTAACGTTCTGGGATTTCCAGTGCTCCGTGATCGGGATAAGCTGGTCGGAAAGATCCTTGACAGTGAATCCCCGGAACATGGTGTGGGTGGAAAGAACGGCTGTCGGCAGAATAACAGTTTCCACTCCCATTGCGGAGATGATCGGAAGGGCTACGGTGAGAGAACACTTGCCGAGGCAGCTGATATCCTGTATAGTTAAAATACGTTTCATGGCTTATAACTCCTTTGCTATTGATTAAAGATGATTATAACCCAATCTGACCATATATAAATATTCAATTTTATTATTTTTTATAATACCAGATTTAACAGGGAGGGGAATATGAAAAATATTATTGTTGCACAGTCCGGCGGCCCGACAGCGGCCATCAATGCATCCCTGGCCGGTGTGATCCGGGGCGCTGCAAAAAGTCAGGTATACGATAAGATTTACGGTGCGGTTTACGGCATTACCGGGGTGATGGATGATCATCTCGTGGATCTTACGGAGAAATTTCAGCCGGATTCGGCGGAATGGGCACGTCTTTATGCATCGCCATCCAGCTATCTGGGTTCCTGCCGTTTTCGTATGCCGGATGCGGCGGATCAGCCGGAGGTTTATCAGCAGATCTTTGCGACGTTGGAAAAATATAACGTGGGAGCGTTTTTCTACATTGGAGGAAACGATTCCATGGATACGATCGACAAGCTGGCGAAATACGGGAAGTCCATAGGCAGTGAAATCCGGTTTGGCGGCGTACCGAAGACCATCGATAACGATCTGGTGCATATCGATCATACACCCGGTTACGGCTCCGCGGCAAAATACATTGCGGCAACCATGCTGGAGGTGGCACACGATACGTACGTTTATCGTCAGCCCTGCGTGACCATTGTGGAGATCATGGGCAGGAATGCCGGCTGGCTTACGGCAGCGGCTGCACTCGCGCGCACCGCGTACAGCAAGGCGCCGCAGCTCATCTATCTGCCGGAGGTGGCTTTCTCCGGTGAAAAATTCCTTGCGGATATCCGGAAACTCCTGGAGACGGAGCACAATATTGTGGTTGCGGTTTCGGAAGGTATCCGGGACGCAGAAGGGAACTATATCACAGCATCCGATGCGGTAAACGATCTGTTTGCGCATGCGCAGCTTTCCGGTGTCGGAAAGACGCTGGAGCAGCTCGTGAAGAAGGAGCTGGGTGTGAAGTGCCGCTCTGTGGAGCTGAGCATCCTGCAGCGCTGTGCGGCGCATATATCCTCGGAAACGGATCTCAGGGAGTCGGCAGAGCTCGGCGAAGCGGCTGTGCGCTATACCGAGGCAGGAAATACAGGGTTCATGTCATCACTTCTCCGGACCGCGGATGAACCGTATACCTATGAGCTTAAGATGGCGGAGCTTTCGGAAATCGCCAACATGGAGAAGAGCATCCCGAGAGATTGGATCAATACGGAAGGAAATGATGTGACGGAGGCACTTCTCCGGTATATGCGTCCTATGATAGAAGGGGAGGCGGCTGTGTCCTATACGGCAGGTCTGCCGGACTATGAACCGATTAACCACCTGACGGGTGAGTGATTCGGGTAGTCCGAAGGGTTTGGCGGTTAGCCGGTATGAATAGGGTTTTCCGGAATATTACTGTGAAAAGTGTAGAGGATACAGGAACATTGATGACATTGATTAAGAAGGAACGCAGGAGGATAAAATGGGTCTGCAACTGAAATCGGATGGCGGAGAAGAGAAAGACGCTCTGGAAAAAATGAATATTGATCCGGACAGTATTGGCGGAGGCTTCGGGGGAGACGATGACGAGGATCCCTTTGGACCGAAGGACGGGCGGAAGCCGGATCTCAGCAATCTGCCGCCTGTTAAGCATATCGGGGGGCTCAGCAGCTCGGATATAAAGGTGGCCGATCCCAACAGAGGGCTGATCCATAAGATCATCGGGATCATTGTTCTGGTGGGAATCGCCGGTGCCATTTATTTTGGGGTTCATCATTTTCTGAACTCCGGCGGAAAGGATATTTCAAAGTATCTGGGGCTTTCCGAAGAACAGATCGGTAAGGAGCTGAGTATTTCGTTTTCCCAGAACGATACCAAGGCGAAGAGTATTCAGCAGTATTCCGGCGGAAAGGTAACCGTCCGTTCCGGAAAGGGTCTGGATATTGTATATATTGACGGGAAGCAGGTGGGGGTCAATACCGACAGTGGCAAGTACCGTTTCTTTGATGTAGGAATTAAAGACAGCCAACAGACTGCGGAACAGAATATGACCTTCAAGCGTGCGGGAATCTTTGCCGTGGGAAATGACTACCTGGAAGGTAAGTCCACCAGTTATTTCTATTATGATGCGGCAAAGCAGAACTGCCTGGTGCTGACAGTGAATAATAATACGAATCGTGTGGTCATGATGACATATTTCACGGATTTTGATCTGATCACGAGGAATCTGTCTTTCAGTGATGGGGACGAGTAAGGTTAATTAATTATATTCATTTTTAAGGAGCAACATGTCATAAGAGTCTCTTCGGGACATCGCTTGCGCTCGCCCTCGGGTCCCCTAGCGGACGCTAAACTCTCACTTCGTGTACAAAGAACGTACACTCGTGAATCGTTAAGCGCTGCATGCACGCAATTCGAAGAATTGTGTGTCTGCCGAAGGCAGATGCGTTCTGCATCGCAGAACCAAGACTTGCGTAGCA
>CACYDN010000223.1 GCA_902773185.1 uncultured Lachnospiraceae bacterium
AAAAGAGATTGTCAGATTCAATTGGAAAAAATCAAAGGTTTCAGAAATCTGCTGATTCCGCGTCTGAATGCAGACATGGCGAATCATCTTCTCGTACGATACAATGCACTCGCAACGGAAATGAAATGGCCGAAGAACAGAGAAAAAAGTGGGGCGAAGCCTTCGGATATCATCTATGGCCTGCCCGTCAATGCAGACGAGGATGCTGTTCTTGCTTTCATCAACATGGCAATTGATGAAATCGAAATGAAGCCGGCGGTTGTCGGGAAACTGTCTGAGGAAATCAGACAGATTAAGACATTTGCCGATAAAACCTTTGATGAGAGTGTTGATAAACCGCTCGACCGGAAAATTGACAGCCTGGTCAGGAAGAACCCGGATACCAAACAGCTGTTAGATGAGGTTAAGCCGCTTCTTTGGGAAAGAACAAAAGATACTTACGACTCCGTTTCCTATGTGGAAAACAGAGAAAATCCGCAGATTTTTGTATCATTGGAAGGAAAGGCGACCACGCAGGAATATATGAACGGCCGTTTTGCCGGATTCAGTGAGATGGTTGAGGAGGTTCCTATATTAGGCGAATTTACCATGCCGATCGTTAAGCCGGAAAAAGAACAGATTTATCACTCACTGAAACAGAATCCGCCGGTGCTTTCCGATACGGTCCGGAATGGTTTACATAATACCATGCTTAAAATGCAGGAATTCGGTCTTGTCTCCGAGAAGGCTGTCGTGGAGGGTACCGGAAAGGTTTATGCCTATGAAAAGCTTTTGCAGGCAAAGGATCGTCTGAAAAATGTAATAAATAGCGGCAATACAGGGGATATCAAGAAGTATGGTCAGGAATATTTGAACGAATATAACCATATGAATACCATCTTCCGGATGATGAATCAGTATTTCCCGGACAAAACACTTGCACCGGACAACATGGATACGATTCGGAATGGTAGTGTTCCGCCTGCGTTTTCAATGGATTATGTGACAGATTCCCGCATAAACAGCATTCATCTTGCAACGGAGTTCTGCCGGAAAAACAAGATACCATTTGACAAATTTGTAAATAACCCGGGGGCATGTCTTCTCGAATATGCGGAAAATGGTTTTCGGGAAAAAGGATTTCTTGCCGTAGCTGAGGGAGAAAACTTCGTTCAGTCGATCACGAATCTGATGGATAAGAATAAGATTCCGGAGCTGAATCGTGAATTATTCGGCGGTGTTTCCGCAGATCTTTTCGTGACACGTCTTCTGGACAGCGTTTTCCTTCTGGAAACGGATCCGGAAAAACTGAAATCCGCGATGCAGTATAAGGAATTGATCAGTAAACAGATCAGGGATATGCTGAGCAGGGAGAATCGTTACGTTGAATATGTAAGCGAAGTTTCGGATGGATCGCCCGAGAAGCAGGAGCAGCTGCGGATCAGCCTCAAGGCTGCGTTTCTGGATGGCGGCCGGGTTGAGAAGAAACACCTTCCAATCCCGCTTACCGACGGACGCGGTGTCGAAAAGAAAAAAACGATGACCTATGAGCAGCGGCTCAATCATTCGAACCGCTACCAGGAGCTTACAGACCTTTATAATGCCAATAAAGCCGACGCCTTACAGTCGGGTAATACCTGGGTTATTTCAATTATTCAGGAATCCTTGTTTGATTACCTCATGGCCCATCCGGAGGATGCGCAGAAAAAAGCATATAAGAATCTGGAAAAACTGGCAAAGGGTGTAACAAAGGACCTGAATATCAATTATCCGGAAAAAGGAGCGGATGGTGATAGGTATAAAACACCGGAAGAAAAGTATAACGAGTGGAAGTCACGTTATGAACTGGAGGAAAAGGAGCTTTATAATAACCTTCGGGATAAGGATTTCCGGCTGAATCTGGAGCTGAATAAGATTCGCAAATCCCTTGTGACTGAGAGTAAAAAGATGTTCCCGGATAAAGCTAAGCTCAAAGAGTGGAATGATTCCTTTAATGAACTGATTGATAAGAGACTAAAGGATTTGGAGGAATCTCTTCGCTGGAGCGAGGTGACAGATGCCTATTTTTCGGCACGTACGGCTGATCTTGTTCAGTTAAAAACGGATCCGCTACATGCACCGATCAAGGTTCCACCGAAATTCTACAATGTAACGGACGCGGCCGGTTATCAAAAAGATAAGCTTCTGATCAATAAACGGGTAAATAATCGTCTTGGCACCGGTCACTTGGCTGATCTTGAGACCTTCAAGAAGTGGAAGAAACAGCAGGATGCGCTCAGTCCGGAGAAGCTCGAGGAACTCAGAGGACAACATGAAGGCTGGACAGATGAGGAAATCAGTGCGCTTTATGTGCCGGAGTATTCCGAAGCGGAATGGGTAGATCTTTATAGAAGAGAGGTGGCGAAAAATAATCAGACTCACATTCCGGGGGCGAATAGGAGAATGCGTTCGGAAATCGAAATCATTGCCGAGGACGATAAAATCCGTCAGAAGGAGAATGAAGAGAAGATGAAACGCCAGTATGAGGAATTCCTGCAGGAAGGCAGAAATGTTAAATTCCCCCAAAAGGTCGATAATCCGATAAATTTCAAGATGAATTCTCTGCATTTAGTAGAATGTGCACTCGGTGACAGTAGACAGGAGGATCGGAAACGACCGCTGTTTAATTATATAGCTAAAATGGATAACCCCCAAATCAGAGGTTTCATCGAGAGTTCATTATCCACATTCATCGCGCAGGCCGTTTCGGATTGTTATATTTTTGACAATAACGGTGTCGTACCGAAGGGAATGGAGGAAAAGGAGTTCCGGGATGCCATAGATCATAACGAGGGTTATAAGCACGTGGTCAAACCGCTGATCGAAGCGGCTTATAAGGAGTATCAGGACAACGCACAGCATCCGGAGAATAAATCCCATGCGGCAGTTAAAACAATCCTGAATCTGATCGAGGATAAATCCGTGTTTGCGGCAACCTCAGTCGAGCATAAATATCTGACGGATGAAGCGGCCGGTAAGGCAAAACCGCTTGCGCAAGGTGAGCTTTCGCCGGGTCTTAAGTATATCAAACAGAGATTTGATGAGGTTTTGAAGGAAAATCTGAAAAAAGAGCAGCTGGC
>CACYDN010000224.1 GCA_902773185.1 uncultured Lachnospiraceae bacterium
CACATATCCGGTGCTCCCTGCTTTGCAGGGAGCATGAAAAGAAAGAAGACACACCTTTCCGCATAAATGCGAACGGTGTGTCTTTTGCCACGCGCACTCCGAAAACGGAGTGCGCGTGTGATTTCCGACTAAGTCTTCACATATCCGGTGCTCCCTGCTTTGCAGGGAGCATGAAAAGAAAGAAGACACACCTTTCCGCATAAATGCGAACGGTGTGTCTTCTTTCTTTTCATGCACGCACAAATGCGTGCACCGGAAATGTAGAGACTTAGTCTCCTTATGCCATCTTGTTAACCGCTACGGTAAGTCTGGAAATCTTGCGGGATGCGGTGTTCTTGTGGAAGATACCCTTGGATGCTGCTTTGCTGATCTCGGAGATAGCTGCCTTCAGTGCTACCTCTGCCTGTGCCTTATCACCTGCTGTAATTGCAGCTTCTACCTTCTTTACCATTGTCTTGATCTTAGACTTAACAGCCTTGTTCCGCATAGCCTTTGTCTGATTTACCAGGATTCTCTTCTTTGCTGACTTAATGTTTGCCACAGCGCTTTTACCTCCAAAATAATCTTTGATCTATTACTCAAATTCAATGCTTCTATATCTAATGATCACACTTAGCCAAGACACGGTTCGGCTTTCGCCGGGCATATGCGACCATGTTATCTCTGACAACGCAACAGTTATCATAGCAAATCCCATTTCCTACGTCAAGTATTTATTTGTGTTTTCGGGCATTTTCAGAAGAATTTTCTTATTACCCGGGCGTTACAATCTTCTTCTCCGTCATACTGCCCAAAAGTAGCTCCCCCGATGCGAATCGGAATGTGGAAGAATCAACCTCAGTCGTCGATGCATCCATAGCTGCATCCAACAAAACAATTTACACTTCAATCAGCTCCTTCGGGGATGTTGCCAGATTCTCGTATCCATCCTCGGTAATCAGGATCATGTCTTCGATCCGGACGCCGAATTTTCCGGGAAGATAAATGCCCGGTTCATCCGTGATGACCATGCCTGCCCGGAGTACCGTATCATCTCTCGTATTAAACGCAGGACTCTCATGAATGTAAAGTCCCACGCTATGGCCGAGGCCGTGGCCGAAGTAGTCTCCGTAGCCGGCATCTTTGATCATGTTCCGGGCGATGGCATCCACATCCTTGCAGATGAGTCCCGCATGAACCTTCTCCAGCACAGCAGCCTGCGCCATACGCACGATTTCATATACCTTTTTCTGCTCATCACTCGCCTTGCCGATGCATACGGTTCGGGTCATGTCGGAGCAGTATCCTTTGTACCGGCATCCAAAGTCCATGGTGAGGAAATCACCCATTTCCAGTTTCTTCAGCGTCGGAACCGCATGCGGTTTGGAGGAATTCATGCCGGATGCCGCAATCGTTTCAAACGAAAGGCCCTCCGCGCCGTGACGTTTCATGCTGTATTCCAGCTCTGCCGCCACCTCCAGCTCCGTCATGCCGGGCTTCAAAATGCCGAGCACATCCTGAAATGCCAGATCTCCGATATGCTCCGCCTGCCGGAGAAGCTCGATTTCCGCCGGAGATTTGATCTGCCTCGGCAGAAGCAGGGAATTTCCAAGAGGAACTAACCGAACACCCGATGCAGCCTTGTTCTCTGCATCGGCATACCAATCCGAGAAACCGGCTTCGGAAACCTCCGCCTTATCCTGCCGCTCCGCATCCGCCGAAAGCTTCCCGGTATACTTTTTATAATCCGCATATGAAATGGATTCATTCTCAAATCCCAATTTCCGAACGTTATCTTTTTTCAGAATTTCCCGCAGAAGATCCGTCTGGGAAGCAGAAACAGTATACGTCTGAACCTCAAAGTTACTCTCCTGCCCGGCAGCCTCCGTATACCTGGAATCCGTCAAAATCACAGACGATGTTTCCGTCACCACGGCCACACCTTCCCCCGAAAAACCGGTATAGTACCGGATCGAGTACGGATCCGTCAGGAGAATCCCCTCGATATCATTTTCACTCATTATATTTCTCAATAACACTCCGGCATCCATCATTATCTCCTAAGCACCAGCATCGTAATATCATCGAACTGATCCGCTTTCCCCACGAACCCGTCCATATCCTTCTGAACAGCCCTCAGAACCTCCTGTATTTCGAGGCTGCGGCCTGAATCGATCACCTTCTTCAGCCTTTCTTCCCCGTAGAATTCTCCGTCCGGGCTCTTCGCTTCCGTCACGCCGTCCGTATAAAGATACAGCATATCCCCTTTTGAAAAGGTAATCCTGTCATTTTGGTACGCAGTTCCCGGCATAAAACCAAGGATCAGACTTCTCTTGTACTTTTTATGATCCATGTAAATCGGTTCTTCCCCGTTTCGCACGAGAAGGGGCGGATTATGTCCCGCATTGGAAAAGATGATTTCCTCCTTCTCCAGATCCAGGATACCGAGCCATGCCGTAACGAACATCCCCTGTTCGTTATTCTCACTCAGCTGGTTATTGGCTATCACCATCGCCTCAGCCGGATCCTTGCCATTTCGGATCAGATCGCGAAGAAGCGTTTTTGATGTCATCATAAAAAGCGCAGCCGGAATACCCTTTCCGGATACATCCGCAATGACAAAGCCTAAGCGGCCATCATCAAGCTTATAAAAATCATAGAAATCGCCGCCGACCTCTTCCGCCGTATTCATAGAGGCGGCAACATCGTACTCGCCGTTTTGCGGCCGCACGGTTTTCGGATCCGGCAGTGCCGCATATTGAACCGCTCTGGCAAATTCCTTTTCCTGCCGATTCCTCTCCGTAATTTCGTCCATCGTATTCTTCAGCGTCTCAACCGTCGTATTGATACCTGTGGAAAGCTCCTCAAATTCCGCATTCCCTTTCACATCCACGGTTTCCTCCAGATTTCCCTCGCGGATTCGGGACAGAGATGCATTGATGGTCTCAATCTTCTCCACAACACCGTGCTTGACCATTTTCGAAACGATCAGATATATGATTGTAAACAGGATCAGCAGGCCACTGAGCATAAAAGCGGACATCCTGTTCTTTTTCCGAAGGATCTCACTATGGGGAATAAACAGAATAACGCTGTAGTCTCCCCGGCTTTTCAGAATACTCTGACCGGATGCACCGTCAAAGGTCGAATATGTGATTTCCCCGTCCGAACCAAACGAAAGAACATCCAATTCAATCAGACGTTTTCCGATATATTCCTCCTCGTTGGAATGAATCACGATACTGTTTTTCAGCAGAAACCCGATTCCTGTTTTTCCAATCTCCAGATCCGAGTTTCTGACACCGTCTGAAGAAACCTCTGCCAAATGGAGAATATCCTCCGCTCTCTCCGTAAGAAGCTCCTGATAATATCCGATATCTTCAAACGAGATGATGTGATGCAAAAAATTCAGCGTAATCAGGAAGGTCACAACACTGCAGAACAGAAGCCATTTCTGGAAGGTTTTCCGGATGGCCGGCGCCTCATTTTCCTCCGGCACGTTTTTCCGAAGCACTTTCTCCCGAACTAAGATATAGATGCAGACCACAGATACAGAGATCAGTGTCTCAATCAGAAGGTTTTTTCCCAGAATACTGGAGATGATCAGCGCATTGGCGGAAATACTGTCTGTCGCGCCGATTTCCTCCGGAAAAAAGATCACCAATGTGAAGATGACAAAGACCGTGTTTGCCACAACACCGCACAGAGTAGCAAAGCCCCCGCAGATCAACCGCGCTGACAGCGTATGATCATCCGCAATCCGGCGAACACACCGGAAAACAAACCAGATTACAACAGGGATCAGGAGTCTCGGCAGAATGGCAAGTCCCGGATTCCGAAACAGTTCGTCCATGCCCGTTGCATTCGGACCATACGCAGCGATCATCGATGACAGGCCAAAGCATGCGCCGGAAAAAAGTCCTGCCGGAAGCCCCATACGGATGGTGATCAACGCTACGGGGATGATCAAAATTGTAAAAGATAGTTCACCAACCACAATATACCCGTGACGGGCAATAAACGGGGTCAGATATATTGCCGCTAAAAACACAAGGCAGATGATCTGCAGTTTTCTGTTTTTTTCAAACTTCTCTTCAGACACCTGAAGTTCTCCTTTGTTTCAAAATATCATTTCCACTATATCACAGATTACCCGAATTACAATACGATTCTACGAATTATCTTTCTATATGATACTGAACTCCGGAAAATCCTCCGGTATAGAAGTAAGCGGAATCTGTTCGATACTCATGCTGCCGCCCTGATTGCACCGGATGAGCGTCGCACCGCGCTGTCTGGTCTTCCGGGCAATCCTGTGCATCACAACGTAATCGATACTCATGCCGTAGGTAAGCCGGATGCCCTCATATTCCAGCGACATATTGTTGTAATGATCATGCCCGCAGAAAATGCCTTTCGTACTGCCAAGATCCTTCGCTGTATCAAACAAAGTGCTCGGATTCGGCGAGCAGCAGATTTTTCCCACCTTTTTCTCCTCGTTAAAACCAAAGAAGTATTTCACCTCATCGCTCCCCTCTTTGTAGAGGTCGAAGGCAGTCTTATACTGTTGGAGCGGAATATGCGTAAAGATCAGGGAAGAAACCGTGCGTCCCTCTTCCGCATTCAGCCGGAGAACCTCGTTTCTGTACCAGTCCACCTGATCATCGTGGATATAATCATATTCCCTTGTTTTTTCACTGGTATAGGCATTGGAATCGATGAGGAAAAGCGCCTGCCGCAGCTTCCCGTCAGGGTTCCTCACTTCGATCAGCTGGTTCATCCTGCCGTAAATCTCCGGTTTTTCCTTCGGATACAGAAGCCCTTTTTCATGTCTTCCCCAGCCGCCTCTTCCGGCGAGAAGCGCAAGCATCTGATGCAGACCTTCCGGACTCAGAATGGCACCTTTTTCCGTATCATGATTCCCATAGGTAAAGGCCCAGGGAACTCCGGTGTGCCACATGAACGAAGCAAACCGTCGCACCAGTTTTGTCGTATTGTAGGAATACTTCAGCCCTCTCATCGGATAAGTCAGGTCCCCTGTCACGACAACAAGATCCGGTTTCGTATAACGGATCAGTTTATCACAGGCATATATGGCTTTTCTGTCCCTTCGCGCGGTAAAGATTGTCCCGCCCAGATGGATATCCGTCAGCTGCAGGATTCGAAAATCCTCCCGGTCTGCTGTAATCGTATAAATACCGGTCTTTTTATCATAAGTGATTTTTCTTTTCTCTCCCATCTGTCTTTTCCCCGTCAAACCGTATTCTGATATCAGTCTATACCGAAATATAGACGGCAGACTGTCCTGTCACGCATCTCCCTCACCACGCAAAATTTCGAGTCCATGTTCCAGAGCCGGCAGGAGAAATTCCAGACATTCCTCAACTGCCTTAGGACTTCCCGGCAGATTAACGATCAGTGTCCCCCCTCGGATTCCACTGGTGGCCCGCGAAAGCATCGCTCGGTTTGTTTTGGTCATACTGTATGCGCGGATGGCTTCACTGATGCCGGGCGTTTCCCGCTCGATCACGCGTTTTGTTGCCTCCGGCATCCGGTCTCGCGGCGAAAATCCGGTACCACCGGTGGTAAAGATGACATCGGGTGCCTCCGCATCCGCCATTTGGATCAGCTCCTCCGTAAGGCCATCCTCATCATCCGGAAGAATGACCGGTGTTCCCACCCGGTAGCCTGCCGCCTGCAGGATTTCTTTCATCTTCGGTCCGCTCTTATCCTCCCGTTCGCCCCGGAAGGAACGGTCACTCGCCACGAGGATTGCTGCACGGAATTGTTTGACA
>CACYDN010000225.1 GCA_902773185.1 uncultured Lachnospiraceae bacterium
AATTATACCATATGATTGTACTTTTCACAAGAAAAATGCCGCCTAACTCACGACTAAAGTCACAAGTGTGCGGCGGCTAGTTATCAAACGACGAAAAAAGGCACTATACCATCAAGATATAGTACCTTTTTCAAATTTACATGACTATTACAAACATCATCTCTAGTCCAGATCCAGATGTACCTGCAGAAGCGTATCCGAAAGGAAATACCACTTGCCACTGACCTTATACAGGTAGCGCACCATATCTCCGGTATCCTGGCTTTCGCCGCTCGGAAGCTCCATATGCATCCGGAAGGTTACACGGCTGACCGCGGAAACGTCAAGCTCCACACCGTAAATATCCTCAATCCCGCGCTGGAATGCCTTTGCGGTTTCGCCGGAAAGATCCTCATCCGAAACAATTTTCAGCTTGCTGAAGGACGCACCGGACTGATACATAAAGCTGGATTCGATTACACTGTCCAGATCCATTTCCTGGCCATTCGGCTTATAGTGCTTCTGCCACTTTTTCGGATACGAAACATCTTTCAGAAGTTCCACATCCTCCTTGCCGACCGCCTTAAAATAATCCTTAATCGCATTCTTCTGTGTGATCCGTCCGGGGCCAAGGAACCAAAGCACCTGCGTAACAAGGGCCGGAATGAACACTACCAGAAGAACGATCGTAACGATCAGTTTCTTCTTATTCTTTTTTCCTTCTTCCTTTTCGGAAGACTTCTTCTCTTTTGCCATATCCTTCCCCTATTCCCTCACTTTTCCACTATATAACCGGTATATCTTCTGATGAACTACTGCTCATCTGTTTTCTTAATTGCTCGACCAATAATTCTGGGTTTATTTTATCCGGAATTACTCATCCAGAATAAACTCCCAAACACCAAGTTCCTTCTTTGTGGGTGCTTTCCAGTTATCCTTCTTGAATTTCTGCATGCTTTCCTCTGTCGCCTCGAAGATGTTCAGCGTCGGAAGCCCCGCATCTCTTGTCAGAACGTTTTTCTTTGTCGTATCGAAGGAAACGGATCCGTGTAAAATGAGCGCATCCGATACATCCCCATCGGCAATCGTCACGTTTTCCATTTCCAATGTAAATGCCTGACCGGGATCGAGCCTGGTAAAGGTTCCGTTTCCGGTTACCGTCAGTATCAGCTCACCGGAGGCTGTCACCTCACCATCGACGGAAAATCCCTTTGTTGCCTTACTGAACGTGGATGTGAAATCCAGCACAAAGTCATCATCATCCGCCCCACCGGTGGCCGTGATTGATGTAACGATTCCGTTATCCGTCTCTGTTGTATTTACGGTAGCCGATATGGAAGCAATATCCCTACCCATGGTGCTCAGGCTTGCGTTAAAAGAAAATCCGTTATACAGATTTCCCTCGCCGATAAACCGGAAATCAAGATCGTATTTTACGACCGAGATATTACCGGAGGAAGTAATTGCCACAACCTTGCCGTCATACAGATACATGTTGAGATGCAGATCCTGCAGCTGACTCTTCAGCATGGTGATCACCTGATCCATGCTGTTCAGAGAGCTGATGGATGAGCCCTGTGAGGCCAGCGATTTCGCTCGCTCCGCCAGCTGATCCACCAGATCCTCCAATACGGATTTGGGAATAACAACCTCGTATTTATTACATTTATAAGATTTGGAACCAAGTGTAAGCTTTTCGGAACCCTCTGAGGAAACCTTCGCATCCTCCCAGATGTCATCGATAAATTCTTTTATCTTATCCGCAATAATATTTTGGTCACCGAAGAACTGCAGATCAAAATCCGAAGGCAGACTCACGCTGCCCATCTTATCCTTCAAAATGGGCATCTGAGCCAGCTGGCTGATAATGCCTTTGTTGTTAAAGATATAATAGCCATTCAGATGGCCGGGAACGGTGATTGCACTCTGATTTTCATCATAAATGTACTGTCCCGTAAGAACCGACGTACCATGGTCCGTCAGCTGAACCTCTGCCGAAAGCGTTTTGGACGCGGGATCCGAATTGATTTCCAGTCCCAAACCGCAACCTTCAGCTTCTTTTTTTCCCTGCGCCGAATCTATTTCCGCGCTTACCGTGATGGTTCCGCCATTTGCCTTCAGTGCGGCATTCAGATCATTCCATCCGAACTCGTCACTCATGGGAACCAGGTGTGACATATTCTCCACGGTAAAGGTCTTATCCATGGCCTTTTTCACAGACTTCTTCGGCGTAAACACAATAAACCGGAGAACACAGAAGGTCGCGATTGCCGCAAAAAGGAGGCCGATGCCGCCGAACAAAAGAATTTTTGCCTTCTTGGACATCTTCTTTTTCGGTTTCGGCGGATCAGCAGGACGCGGCACAAACTGCTGCGGGATGAAGCCCTGCCCCTGGGGCTGCTGGAACTGCTGTCCCGGCGGCGGTCCGAACTGACCCTGCTGCGGCATGAAGCCCTGTCCCTGCGGCTGCTGAAACTGCTGCGTCCCCTGCGGCGTCCCTGCGGGCGCGCCTTGCGGATAACCCTGCGGAGCACCTTGCGGATAACCTGCGGGCACACCTTGCGGCATGCCCTGCGGAGTACCTTGCATCATACCTTGCGAAAAGCCCTGCGGGGCTCCTTGCGGACTCCCCTGCTGCCCCGGCGGCACATAGCTCGGTTCATTGTCCATGCGTAAGGGTTCTACATCCATATTACGATTCATATCATCCATCTGTCGTCCCTCTCATTCTGTCCCGGCACAACATTAAATCCTAGTGCTGATGTTTTAAATTAATGCGACTATTGCGCAGAATGCTTATTCGAGAGTGCAGTTCAAAAAACGTAGGCGTAGCGGGCTA
>CACYDN010000226.1 GCA_902773185.1 uncultured Lachnospiraceae bacterium
ATGCATCTTCTTTGAGTGCCGAACATATGGTGGCTGCGGGCGGAAAAAGTGCAGTCTCCGGAATCTCTGCGGGCGCAAAAGCGGCAACAGGAGCGAAAGTGGCTGCCGGAACAAAAGCGGCTTTTCTTTCGACAGCTGCCGGGAAAGCAGTGTTGGGGATAGGGTGTACCGTGGCCGCCGCTGCACTAACGACAGGCGGATACTTCGCGGCAAAAAATCTGACCAAGGATGAACCGGATACCACCTCAACGGAAATCAGCTCTGCGGTGATCGAAACCAATGAGGATACGGAAATCGCTTCAGATACGGAATCCATGGCGACCGAAGCAACAGAAGAAATAACTGCCACGGAAGAAATGACTACCACCGAAGAAGCAAGTACAGAGGCTGTAACGGAGCAGAGTACGACGGTGGCAGAGCTTCATGATATTCCTGTGGCAGAGCTTCCGGAGCAGGAGGCTTGGATTCATTTTATGGAATGTTTAGAGCGTATAGGGGATATAACTGACGGCTACGATTGTAAAACCGTAATAAATGACAGTCGTGATTTGTTTAATATGCTTTTAGGAAGTGTGCATTGCATTGATTATTCTCAGTATGACATACTGCAAAGCGTGAATTCATGGGGCTCAAAGTCCGGAGGAACAGATGATCCGAGAGGTTATCTAAATACGCCTGAATGGGAAAACTCAGGGTTTAATTCAGTTAGTGTTGAAGGATTAAAATGGGTTGCGACGAACATCCTGAATATTCCTGAGGATGACTACGATAAACTGAGTGAAACATTTGTACGGGATAGTTGTTATATTGAAGATGGCAGGTATTATTCATTTGTCGGCGGTATTGGATGGGAAGGACTGGAATATGAAATAAAATCAGTCAGGACGGATGGAACAATGTACTACATAACATATGATGGGGTGCCTGCTTATTATGGATTAGACGAGGCAACGATGAAGGCGGGAACCCGCACCTACGAAGCCAAGATGGAACTCAAAGAGTTTGACGGAAAGAAGTATTGGTCGATTTATTCGTTCCATTTGGTTGAATAATAGCCTCCGTTTGCTTTTGATCGGAAATGGTTTAGATCAAAAGAGCGAATATTTGCTCATTTTGCACATATGGGTGAACGAATAGGAAATGTGCTGTGATAGCTGTACTTTAGACAGGGGGATAATATGATTGAACTGATAATTGAATGCCTGATTGATCTGATAATTGGTGACGGAGCGGAGACGGTGTCGGGCTCGGACCGTACGAAGAACTGGTCTAGGGGAGCGAAGATCGCCGTTGTTGTCACGGCAATCCTGCTGGTTATCGCGGTGACGGCCGTGCTGGTCATCTGCGGCGTGTCTTACCTTATGAGCGGTGAACGTGAGACAGGTGCGATTCTGTTGGTTGCCGGAATCGGATTTCTGATCACCACGATCGTGCGCTTCAGAATCGTTTATGTCAGTATTCGAAAAAAAAGACGGATTGATATTCTATTGCACATAGGAAAACAGAATCTTTTTTGAAACATACATGATAAATTAGAAATGATTTGTGGTGAGCGCTGTGCAGAATTTTCTGTTAAGTGGCTCATATAATAAAAGTATAGAGACAGTCTTAAAAAGGAGGTTTGGTTGGTATGAAAAAGAAACTGTTTTCACTTTTGACCATAATTATGCTTGCAGGACTTACAGCCTGTGGCAAAACAGACTCAAAAGAGGAATTAAAAAAACCGGTTCCAATTGAGGAAGCAAATATCGGGGATACAGTTTTATTTGGAACATATGAACAAGATAATATAACAACGAATGGAAAAGAGGCTATTGAGTGGAGAGTACTGGATAAAGGTCCGGACGGCAGTTTACTGGTTATCAGCAGGTTCGTCCTTGATGGTGGGATTTACTATACAAAATATGATTATGTCACATGGGAATCATGCACTTTACGCTCATGGTTGAATACTGATTTTTTGAATGAAGCGTTTTCTGCTTCGGAACAGGAAAGAATTGTAAAAACGAAAGTAGTCAATAATGATAATTTGGAGATGAATACATCAGGGGGAAATGACACAGAAGATAAGGTATTCCTTCTCAGTCTCGAAGAAGCGGATAAGTATTTTAAAGATGATAAAGATCGTTTGGGCAAAGTGACGGCATATGCTGATCATAATGGAGAAATTATGGGAGAAGGTTGCTCATGGTGGTTGAGATCCCCCGGGAATTTTCAGTCATATGCCGCACTCGTCTATGGGGATGGTCGAATCGGTCCGATTGGGACGGCAGTTTCATTTTCAAACGAAGGAATTCGACCGGTGATTGTCATTCGTCCGTAAAAATGAACTAATTGTTTTTTCAGAAAAAACGATAAGCGTTAGACGTATGGTGAATATGTTTAAAATAGCGGAGGCGGCGTATGTTTTGCAGGATGTGTGGATCGGAAATTCAAGAAGGTGATATGTTTTGTACCGTTTGCGGTACTTCGGTAAGCCGGGAAATGCCGGGGCAGGGAGTCCAACAGATGGGATATGCTCAGCAGAATGGGCAGAATCGGCCTGGCATGATCAATGCTATAAGTGGAGCACCGGTGGAACCGTCATCCGGCAAAGCAGCGGCAAGGAAGCATGCAGGTTCAAAGCGGTTGCCGATGTGGGGAAAGATTCTGATCTTAGTTGTTGGGCTTATGGCCGTTGCCGGAGGCGTTCTTCTTGCTTTGAATCAAAAGAAAAATGATAAGAAAACTCTATCGGGAGGGAAGGGCACATTTTCAGTTGATGGAACAACGTGTGAATTAAACCCGGAGGAAGGAATCGCCGGATTGGGAAAGGTCCCCAATGGAATTACGGTTTTATTAACGATGCGTAAATCGACATATTATCATAATGGCGAGTTTTCTGCCGAAAGCAGCGACGATTGTAAGGTTTCCATACAAGGTCATGGTGCTTGGAGTGAACCATATAAGAATGATAATTTGAAAATTGGGTGTTTACAGGTGAAATTAATAGGAGACTTTCAATTGAGTGACGGCACCGGAATCGGATCGACAATAGATGAACTGGAGAAGGCCGGGTATGCAGGATATGGGGGCAATGATCATATGGGATGGTATTACAAATTATTTGATGCAAATGGGGAAATACCTCTTGAGACGATTGATTCGGAATATGAACGTTTTTTGGAAGGCGGGCCGAACGCGTTGGATTTTTCAGTTTTGTCGGGCCGAAAGAATATGGGTATTATAGCTGATGCGTTTACTTTAAAGAACGAAGTGTCCGGGGAAGATAGGATAAGATCTTTTAAAGAAGGGCTCGAAACAATCAGCGGTGAAAAGCCGCGTAATGCAGAAAACTATCTGAAATTTTGTTTGCTGGAGGGCAGAGAGTGGAGCAGACTGACCGGTCTGAAGAGAGAAATGGATGAGAGCGGCGAGGGTTCTATGGTATATTACGGAAGCGAAAATGATTATCTGGTACGTTGGGATTATTGGGTGGACGAAGGTGAGGTAGTAGTGGCAGAGTTGAATATATATGCGCCTATGAACAAATTAAATGATTACATAGATGGATGGTTTGCTGAAACGAAAGATGAATCTATGTTATCGCGTTTCCGTTTCAACGATAATACTGATCAAAATGAAGATGAGGAAGAATGATTCTGATATTTTATCACAAGGAGCTGATGTCTTGGATAACCAAATGAATTTCATTGCCGCATATCAGTTGGCACTGGCCGGGCAGGAGGAAGGATACCGTTTCCTCTATGACAGTACTTGCCAACCGGTTTATGAATATATTTTGCAGAATGTGGAAGGGAAGGATGCGGCCGACCGGCTGATCGGAAAAGTATATGAAACGGCCTGGGCCGGTCTCGGCGGCCTTTCCGATCCCAATGCATTTCCGG
>CACYDN010000227.1 GCA_902773185.1 uncultured Lachnospiraceae bacterium
CCCGCTTCTTCCACATCCTTGATCAGCTGGCTGACCTTCTTTCCCTCACCGAGGGTAAAGGATGCTGCCTTCTGTCCGACGGAAAGGAGCTCCTGTTCCAGAGCCTCCGCCAGTTTTTCTTCGCCAACCTTCTCATTCACCGGGACAAGGGCCACGACCTTTTTTCCGGAAAGAAGGATCTGATAAGCCAGTCTCTTTTCTGCTTCATCCCGCTTTGCCGTCTTCTTCGGAAGCTTTGCATAGAGGGATGTACCGGCAAATGCAAGGTCGCCGGTATTCCGAACGCGGTCAAATACCACATAGATCACCAGAAGCAGCACGGCCGCCATGATCACACCGCCAAAGCCGCCGATCACACCATATTTCAGAAGTCCACCCAGATTGGCGGAGAACTCCTTGGAGACACCTGCACTGTGGCTGTCCGTTACGCTCGGCTTGTCGATTACATATATATCCTTCAGTTTCAGATTCTTCGGTGCCAATTCCAGGAAGATATCCACCACCTTCTGACAGATGGCAAGTCCTCTCTCCTGGTTTACATCGGTAACAACAATCTGCATGATATTGGTACCGAGATTGTTCTTATTGATCAGAAAACGGAAATTCTCCAGCGTGATATTCTTCATGTCAGAGTATTTATTCCGTATATCCAGCTCATCTATGATCCTGGCAATAGCGGTATCACAAGTCAAAAGTACTCTGGCATCCGCCTGCATACGGCTGTAAACCGCACTCACATCCGTGGCATTCAGGCCACCGGGGAGATTGCCTATATCGTAATCCAGAAAAACACGCGCGGAAATATTGCTGGTACCCTGCGGAGGATATGCATCCGTATACTTCTGTACGTTGTAATAATAAGCATCCTTATTCTGATTATAGATGGAACTGAGACTGGCGCGGCCGCGGCCTACCGCTGTTTCCCATGTTTCCTTCTGCTTTTTATAGCCAAGATAGCCGAAAGCGCCGGCCATCATGGCCGCCAGAAGAAGCACCAGCCAGATACGTTCCCAAAGATAGATAAAAAACTGTCTCAGATCAATAAGTCTCGGTGTATCTTTCATTTTTTTCTCCTCAATCTATAACCCCCGGGCTCTTAAAATGCGCAGCCATCTCAGTACCCGGAACATTAAATTTCATTTTAACCTTTTCCCGTCTGTCTGTCAACAAAGCGACCATACTGCCAAGCATGATCCAGAACGGATTCATCCAGATATGGAGGATCAGATCGTCCACCATCGCATGCACCGCAAGAATCGAAAGCACAAAGAGAAGATGGGTATCTCTTGCCCGCCGCGCTTCGAACATGAGGAGCGTCAAAAGCCCCAATAATATCACTGCAAAGAGCAGTCCGTAGCGCTGCAGGAACTGGATGTACAGGTTGTCTACATAGAGGTACTCTCCCCGTTCCTTCTGTCCATCCATGTTGAGGCCGTTTCCGATCCATTCGATTTTTTGGCCCAAGAGTGGTATGCCATACTGCTTTAATGATTTCTGGGAAAAACCAAGCCGGCCGGTGAGCATCTCATCTACCTTTACCATTGCCGCATTCTTCGGATTATAAATTTTGGCTATGTAGAGGCTCGCGAACGTGCCGATGATCCATGCAAACGGAATGATAAAGGTCAGCACCCGGTAAAGGGTCGGTCTCGGCCGGATCACGATCTTACTGTGAAGCTTCAGATAGATGCAGGCCAGAATCAGGAACAATGTAAATCCATAGCAGAGCCTCGAATCCGTCCTGTCAAAGAAATACCACCCGGCGAAGGTGTAAATTGCAATCCGCCAGAGCGGGATCTTCTCCCGGTTCAGATAAAAATCTATGGTGATGATATTGATCAGGTAGGTGGGTGCATAGAGTGCATACCTGAAGCCCAGGAACTCTCTGGGTCTCTTATACTTTTCATCCATGAGGTAGTTTTCAATGAACCCGATCTTACTGAAGACCACGATGAGCCCCAGCCAGAAGATGCATACCCAGCAGGCAACCCGGAGGATCCGGCGAATATCATAGGTTCTGCCGCAGTAGATGAAAAGAAGCGGAACCGCAGTCACAAGACTCGTGGCCCGGTGAATGATCAGAATAAAGAATGCAACAAAGGCCAGTGCGATAATGAGTTTCAGATTATACCCTTCCTTCATTATTTCACTGATGACAAGCAGCCCGATACAGCCAAGGCAGACGAGCTTATAGAGGGGATCCTGAAAGAAAGCAGCATAAAAAGTCGTGCGCAGGGTCATCAGTGACAAATAGATCACCAGCGCACAAAGGTAAAGGATCTCGCTATTTGATATTCGGTTGGGTAAACGGATCGATCTGTCCACTTCCGAACTTCTCCATGTCAAAGGCAGACTGCCTGTTTTTTCATTTCTTTCAGATTTATCATACCAAATCCCGCGTCATTTTACAACTTGATAAAATTGCCGCCAAATTATATAATGATACAAGGGGCCAAAAATAAAATGCGAACTGCACTTGTGCAAGTGAGCATTTTTATTTATGGACCCGCCCAAATATGAGCAAGCAGCAATTTCCTGCTTTTGCAGGAAATTAGCGGATTGCGAATATTTGCAGAATTGCGAGAGCCGCAAAGCGGCGAAGCAATTCGTGGTATCATTGATGAACAACAGTGAATCAAGAGGAAAACGCATATGAATTATATCATTTTTGGTGGATCCGGTTTTATCGGGACACATCTCATCAATCTTCTAAAGGCAGAATGCGTAAAGCCGGGCGACCGGATCTACGACATTGATATTGTAATGCCCGGCGAGGAGGGTGTTGTTCCCGGTGTGGTGGAGAAAATCAAGGACGTGGAATATATCCGCCGAGATGTGAGAAAACCGCTCTCCCTCTCCATCGAAACGACGCCGGATGATATCATCTTCAACCTGGCTGCCGTTCACCGGACGCCCGGTCATAAGGACGAGGAATACTTCGAGACCAATATCAAGGGTGCTGAAAATGTAACATCCTACGCGGCGGAGAAGGGCATCAAGAAGATTCTCTTCACCAGCTCCATTGCGCCGTACGGTGCTGCCGAGGAATTGAAGACGGAGGATACACTGCCTACCCCGAATACCCCCTACGGCATTTCCAAGCTCGTGGCGGAAAAGATCCACATCGGCTGGCAGGAAGGGGATCCCGCGCGGGAGCTCACCATTGTCCGTCCCGGTGTCGTATTCGGCAAGGGCGAACACGGCAATTTCACCCGCCTCTATAAAGGACAGAAAAAGCGTTACTTCTTCTATCCCGGTCGGAAGGATACGATCAAGGCCTGCATCTATGTAAAGGATCTGGTGCGGTTCATGAAATTCCGTCTGATTGACAACAGCTTCCCGGGCTATGAGATTTATAACTGCACCTACGAACCTGCTTACACGATCGAACAGATCTGCAAGACCATGCAGCGGGCGACCCGCATGAAGCGGCGCATCCTTCTGGTTCCCAGCTTCCTTCTGATGGGTGCGGCCAGAATCCTCGGCCCTCTGGGCGGCAAGAAGGTCGGTCTCCATCCGGCACGCGTCAAGAAGCTGATGGTCTCCACGAATATCTGCGGCAAAAAGCTGGCAGCGAGCGGTTTTAAATTCAAATACAGCTTCGGCCAGGCACTCCGCGACTGGTTTGAGGATTGCAACAAGAAGGGACTGGAATAATCGATTCATGGTTTTAGATTATGATACGCAGAAAGGACTATTTGCATGAGCGATATTAAGGTAATCATTGCCACACACAAAAGCTACCGGATGCCGGATAACATCATGTATCTCCCGGTGCATGTCGGCGCTGAGGGTAAGACGGACGAAAACGGTGAGCCGCTCGATCTCGGCTACACAAAGGACAATACCGGAGACAACATTTCCGAAAAGAACGCCAACTACTGCGAGCTCACCGGTATTTACTGGGCATGGAAGAACCTCAAGGCCGATTATATCGGTCTCGCCCACTACCGCAGGCATTTCGTAATGCGGAAGAAGGGCGAAAAGTGGGATAAGATTGCCTCGAGCCGCTTCATCGATTACGAATTCCGCAAGCATAATGTGGATATCATCCTGCCGAAGCCGCGGAACTACTACATCGAAACGAATTACAGCCAGTATGTGCATGCGCACCATGCCGAGGATCTGGATACCACGCGGGCCATCCTCGAGGAGAAGTATCCGGATTATCTGGATGCCTGGGATGCTGTGATGAAAAGCACTTCGGGTCACCGTTTCAACATGTTCATCATGAAGTACGACAAGTTCACGGCGTATATGGAATGGCTTTTCTCCATCCTCTTTGCACTGGAGGAGAGGCTGGATATCTCCGATTACACCGACAATGATAAGCGCGTGTTCGGTTTCGTGGCGGAGCGCCTTCTGGATGTATGGATTGACAGAAACATGTATGATTACATTGAGCTCCCTGTCGAATATATGGAGAATGAGAACTGGGCCATCAAGGGCACGCGGTTCCTGAAGCGGAAGTTCCTCGGTAAGAACGAGAAGAATGTGAGTCACCGCGAATAATCACTCCTCCTGATTTTGGTCTGCTCCCGCCGGGGATTTGACACTGTCAGCTAAAAAGTTCCCCGGGACCGACCGGATAGCCGTTGAGGTAGGCAACTGCCTGCATAGGCTTCTTCCCCTCCGGC